>JAFGMS010000466.1 GCA_016927375.1 Anaerolineae bacterium | reverse complement strand
TTGGGTTGTTGCCTTCCAGAGCCACAAACTGTATCTTGCTTACAAGATCATCACTCAAAATGAAAGTTTATGACCGTGCTGAGTATAGCTCTGGGTTACTCACTAAGATACCAGCTTACGCAGTGGTATCAGGATAACCATAGCCAGCTTAGCTGTGTTCGAGGATCCGGCCTTTCCAGCGAACACCCCCCCTGAAATGCCAGACCAGTGCATGGCAGGCAATGATCGTCATAAGGAAGGTAGAGATGGGAATTAGCAGAGCGTCGCTCACGGGCTGTTGAGCGAGGGCGGCACTGAAGGCCCGCACACCTATCCCAAGCGCAACCAGCAGCAGCGGGAACCATGGCCACCCCGGCCCGAGTGGCATCCCCCAGCCTATGGCCAGCCACAGCCACGGCAGCAAGAAGATCACCCAGTGAAAGAATGCCGAAGCGATTAGCCCCAGCCGGCCGCCATGCCCGGCAATGATGTTCTTGGCAAAGCCGTCACGGACTTCGGCCCAACTGGTATACATGCGCGTGCTGATCTGATGGCTGCCAAGTGCCATCACCAGCCTATGCCCGTGGCATTTAACCAACCGGGCCAGAACAACATCTTCAATGATTTCAGCCCGTGCAGCCGAGTGCCCGCCGACGGCATCGTACACCGGGCGGCGCAGAGCAATACACTGCCCAATGGCAGCTGCCAGGCTTGAATAGGGGGCGAGGCGCACGGCGATCTCGGGCAAATACCCCATAATCACCATCATCAGCAGCGAAACAACCAACCGCTCGGGCCAGGTTACCATAACTTGTGTAGGCCAGATGGCCATCATCCCGGCCGCGTGATGCTGCATCAAGCCGATCAGTGCAGTCAGGGCGCCGGTCTCCCATCGAACACCGGCATCGGTGAAGACCAACACATCACCGCGGGCTTGCCCGGCAAGCTGATGACAGGCCCAGTTCTTGCCGGTCCAGCCAACTGGCAGACTGCTTCCTGACATGATGCGAAAGCGCACGTCATCACCGGCCGCCAGGCGTGCAGCATCTTGTGTGCCATCCTTCGAGCCGTCGTCTAATACCAGGAGTTCTATGTTCTCATAATCCTGGGCCAGCAAGTGGCGGACTGTCTCGCCGATCACGTTGGCCTCGTCGCGCGCAGGCACCATCAGAGAAACGAGCGGTATATTTGTGGGAGTGGGCGCAGTGCTCAAGCGAGGAAACGTGAGGCTGTTGATCAGCATAATGATCAGGATAACCATCAGAGCACCAAGAGCCAACATCCACAAGACAATCACGGGCGATCCCTTTTGAGCAGATGAAGCACCCGAGAATGGAGGCCGGGCGGCCGGCACAAGTCGCTGCGATGGGTCCAGATCAGCAGGGCCAGATTGGCTAACCAGGCACCAACAAAGGGAGGATGAACCGGCCCATAATACCAGACTACAAATCCGCCCCAGGACAGCATCGTCAAGAGAACGGCCCAACCGCTTACAGCTACCACGTTGTACATAAGAAGCAAGAGCAGCCCTAACAGCGTCGGCCCAACACCCAGGGTCAGACCGGCCCATAGGCCAAACGTCGACGCGACAGCTTTACCGCCTCTGAAATGCAAAAAGGGGCTAAAAACATGCCCGGCAACCGAAGCAAAACCAATCGGGACAATGCCCCAGTTGGCCACGCCAAAGACATACCAGGCCAGACCGACCGGAATGGCCGCCTTGAAACCGTCAAGCAGGACAGCAAGGATGAACCACATAGGCCCGGCCGCTCGCAGCACGTTGAAAGCACCAGGGTTGTGATCGCCTACCACGCGAATATCGGCCTGGCTGGACAGCCTGCCAACAATCACCGACCAGGGGACAGCGCTGGACAGGAAAGCCAGGGTGGACCATAGGATGATGTTCAACAGAAGTTCATAGCTCACAATTTACAGTTCACAGCAATCAGTTAAGACTAACGCCACATCAGCTATAAGCCGGGCACCATCAACCATGGGCTTCCTTTAGCCAACCCCAAATCACGAACAGACCCATGCCTACAAACCCTACCAATGCCGGTCCCGGCAGTTCCCAAAAGAGGCTCAATCCTGCAGCCTGAAACAGCCAGGTCAGTATATACATAATAGTCAGATGGCGACGCGGGAGATCGGTAGGGTACACCAGCAGCGTAATCAGCGTGGCAGAGAGCCACCACCCGGCGAAGTTCACCCAAGGAATACCAAAGTAGCCGCCCGGATTTTCCCAGACCCACAGCCCATGGCTGACCATTTGGGGATCGAGATAGAGATCCCAGGCGGTGAAGACCAACCCGGCAAGTGCCGCGAAGGCGAACCGGTGACCTAAGTGCCCCTCAACGGGCCTTAAAATCGAGGCTGTCATGCCCCAGGCAGGCCCCAGCATCATCAGCCAGGCCAGCGGTATCAACAGTGGCACACCGCCGAGCTGTGGCCGTAAGACAGGAGTGTAGTAGTAGTGGCCGAACGGGACACCCCAGGTCGAGCCAATGAATTCGATCAACCAGGTGGCAACTGCCACTGCAATACTCGCACCGATCACACGAGGTGTCGGCCAGCGGAATGACAGCGTAATGATCGTGGTAGCAGCCTGTGCCAGAACACCCAGGACGGTCATCGTAGAAAAAGAGAGCACACCCGCCCCATCTGAGACGAGGGGAGTAGCTATCCAAACGCCCAGCCACAGTATCACTGCGCCCAGCCAGATGTATCCGGATTGTTGGTCACGTTCTAATGCTAGGCCGGCTTCAAGCTGAGAGCAGGCGTTGGAGAGCGTGGCTGCTTGTTTCAGCACAATCTTAAAAAGGTCCATGGAACTCCAGGCTGTTTGTATAGCGATTAGCGATCGACATATACTGCAAACGGGTGAGTTTTAGACTTTTTCTGAGCACACTTAAGCATGAAGAAAAGTCTAGTTTTTAACCGTTTGCAGTATAGTTACAGGGATAGAAGGCCTGCTTTGATCGACAGGCCCAGCTTTTGTGCATCGTTGGCCCCAGCATGGCGGCTGAATACGTCGTAGCTGCTGCGGCGAATATCGGTCAGAATGGCCCGGTAAACTTCCAGCCCGGCCATCACGCCCCATCGGCCGGCTCCCAGCATGGCAATGCTCTTACGTGCTGCTGCATAATAGTCCTCGGTGCGCTCGATCTCCCATTCCAACAGGGCGATGAACTCGGGGGTGATCCGTTTCTCGGCCAGGACGCTTTCTGCCACACCAAAGCGCTCCATATCTTCCATAGGAATGTAGATCCTGTCAATGCGATGGTAGTCATCACCGATATCCCGCCAGAAGTTTGAAAGCTGCATGGCGATTGAAAGCGCATCTGCGCCCGGCAAAGCATCATCGATGCTGTATGGGGACCGCGTGCCTAAAATGTAGGTCATCGCCCGGCCAACCGGTATGGCGCTGCCCGCCATGTAATGCAGCAGATCATCGAATTTAGGAAAGCGCTTGATAGTCAAGTCGTCTTTCATGGCGCGGAAGTAAGCGCTCATAACGTTGGCTGGGATATTGTGCCGGAGCGCTGTGTCGAGGTAGGCACGCATAACCGGATTGGGGCTGTCGCCGGTCTCAAAAGCGCGCCAGTAAGTATGTTCCCAG
>JAFGMS010000465.1 GCA_016927375.1 Anaerolineae bacterium | reverse complement strand
CATCCATGCCGAGTGTCAGAAACTTGTTCTTCAGAAATTCTATCATACCTCTCTTCCTTTGCTGTCAAAAGTGAAGGGGGATGAACTGTGACGAGTTTACAGCCCGAGTCTCAAGTCGCAGCTTGAAGCTTGAAAAGCTAAAGGCTAACAGCTGAGTAGTTACGCTGACGGTTTCCTAAAACAGGCCCCAGTCGCCGCCGACGCCCTCTTCCATCATGCTGGGGTCCCAAAGCTCAGTCCCAAACTCGATGTGAGTTGGAACCCTCAATGTCTCCTGCGCCACAGTGCGAATTTGCTCGATCAGTATGGGGGCATAAGGGCAAAAGGGTGTCGTCATGATCACAGTCAGATTGGCACGCCCCGGCTCGATATCGATTTCCCGTATCAGCCCCAGCTCGACCACATTCATGCCCAGCTCCGGGTCCATGACCCCGCGCAGGGCCTCTTTAAGCTCAGCTTCCTTGGCAAAGAGATCGGGCAACTGTTCAGACATATTGTTTCCTCCAGAACACACTCACGGGGATACCGTATTTTGGTAATCCCGGAGGACAAACCGGCACGCCGAATCGCCATCCAGCAGACAGGTCTCTCTAGCAACTTCGGCGCCTAATGCCATCTGGATCACGGTCTCGCCAATCTGGCAGATTTCCGGATGGCGCTGCCCGACAAAATAATAGGGACAGTGGTGTTCGATCAGCCGCAGCTCCTGGCCGGACTGCTCCCACTCGGCCATGAAGCCTTCCTGCACCAGCAGCGCCACCAATCTGTTCATACGTTCCTCTATCGTGCCCTGCCCCAGTTCCTGCTGTTGATCGCCCACCAATGAAACAGCCAGCGAGTCAAGCAGCATCTCGACCGTCTCCGGAGAGAGTTTCTCCTTGAGCTGCGCCAGCAAACGTTCCACCAATCGGTGATATTGGTGGGGAAAAAGATTTTCGGCCTGTACGGTAAGAAAATAAACATGAACAGGACGCCCAACGTCCTGGCGTTTATCTCCCTGCTCGATCAATCCCTCTGCAAGCAACACATTAAGATGATGTCGGATAGTAGCATCTCTAACGCCAACTGCCTCGGATAGTTGGCTAACGGTAGCCTGCCCGGCAGCCTTTAGCGCCTCGATGATGGCCTGACGAGTAGCGTATTTTGTTGGCTTGAGCATGTTATTTGTCTGCTTAATCTATCTCTTTCGGACTGGTCAGAGTATAGCATCCGGCGAAGGGGTACGCCAATAACGATGATTAATATCATTATTATTGATGCAAGGTACTCGATGTGCTATAATCCGAGCCACATGAGCCGGACCGATTATCTTTGACCGCCATGTGGGCAATCGTAACCATGCTCACAGTTGCATTTGTTTCAAGGAGCCTTTTGTAGATGACTGCTGCGCTTGAAATCCGAAATCTCCATGCAAGTGTTGAAGGAAATCCTATCTTGAAAGGGGTCGACCTGACCATCAGGCAGGGTGACATCCATGCTCTCATGGGGCCGAACGGTTCCGGTAAGAGCACGCTGGCCTACACCCTGATGGGGCATCCCGCCTATGAAGTGACAGAAGGTGAGATTGTCTTTGATGGGATCGATCTATTGGGGCTGGAGGCGGATGAGCGCAGCCGGTTGGGCATGTTCCTGGCTTTCCAGTATCCGGTTGCCATTCCGGGTGTGACGCTGGCTAACTGCCTGCGCCATGCCGTCAATGCGCGCCGCAAGGCACAAGCCCCGGATGATAGGGGAATGCCCATCCCGGAGTTCAGGCGAATGCTCAAAGAGAAGATGGACTTCTTGCAGATGAACCATGACTTCGCCGGGCGCTACCTGAACGAGGGCTTTTCCGGCGGTGAGAAAAAGCGTGCCGAGATTCTACAAATGGCCGCCCTTGAGCCAAGGATTGCCGTTCTGGATGAGACCGACTCGGGGCTGGATATCGACGCGCTAAGGATCGTCGCTGAAGGGGTCAACAAGCTGGCCGGGCCGGACCTGGGCGTCTTGGTGATCACCCATTACCAGCGTATCTTGAACTACATCAAGCCCAGCCATGTACACATTATGCTGGCCGGGCAGATCGTCGAGAGCGGCGGGCCTGAGCTGGCGCTCCACCTCGAAGAGCAGGGCTACGACTGGCTGCGTGAGCGAGAGAATGGCGTACCGGTCGGGTAATCACAGGGGAGCATTATGACAAGCAGCGAGACAAAGCAGCTTGAAGGTCTTAAAGAAAGTTATGCCGAGAAATACGGCTTCAGCGTTCCTGAAAACTACGCTTTTAGGGCGCGCAAAGGGCTGAGCAGGGAGATCGTCGAAGAGATCTCATGGATGAAAAGCGAGCCGGAATGGATGCGCGAGTTCCGGCTGAAGGCATTGGAGTCTTTTCTGCAAAAGCCGATGCCTACCTGGGGCGCGGACCTGAGCGGGATCGACTTCGATGACATCTACTACTTTGTGCGGGCGACGGAGAAAGGCGTAGCTAACTGGGACGAGGTGCCGGCAGAGATCAAGGAGACATTTGACCGGCTGGGCATCCCCGAGGCAGAGCGCCAGTTCCTGGCCGGTGCAGGTGCACAATACGAATCGGAAACCGTGTATCACAAAATCCGCGAAGACCTGACACGCCAGGGTGTGATCTTCCTCAGCATGGATGACGGTCTGAAGGAACATCCTGACCTGGTCAAGCAGTATTTTGGGACGATCATACCTTACTCCGATAACAAATTTGCGGCATTGAACTCAGCGGTGTGGTCGGGTGGGTCGTTTATTTACGTACCGCCCGGCGTACATGTCACCATGCCGCTGCAGGCTTACTTCCGCATCAATACCCAGAATATGGGCCAGTTCGAGCGGACGCTGATCATCGTGGACGAAGGGGCGTTTGTGCATTACGTCGAGGGGTGCCTGCCCCCCGGCGAGCAGGTCAGCCTGGGTGACCGCTGGACGAACATCGAAGCGGTTCGTCCGGGCGATGTCGTCATGGACAGTGATGGGAACGAAGCCCGCGTCGATAGTGTCAGGGCACGGCCGTTTAAGGGCAATCTGGTGAAGATAACCCCGATCTCGGCAGCTAACGCTTTCCAGGTGACACCTGAGCATCCTGTCCTGGCAGTCAAGCGTCAGGACGTGGTTGTCAAGCGGAAACCGCGTAAGAACTGGCTCCCGGAGGTCGATACTCAGAAGCTGCTCGCAGCTCAGCCGGAGTTCATCCCGGCCGGCGAGATTGAGCGGGGCGACTTCGTCATCTTCCCAATCAGCAAGATTACCCGTCCAAACCCCCACTACACGCCCGAGATCATGCGTCTGCTGGGATATTACCTGGCGGAAGGCTCGGCCTACGTTCACAACAAGCTCAATATGCCGGTGGTGGCGTTTAGTTTTGGAGACAGCGAGCGGGAGAACATCGACGAGGTCAAATCGCTGATCAAGACTGTTTCCGGCAAGAAAGCGATGGAAATCCACGACGCCTCGCGGCACAGCATCGAGGTACGTGTTTACTCCCAGGAGCTGCTGGATCTGTGCCTGGCAGAGTGTGGCAAAGGCTCGGCCACCAAGCAGTTGAGCAAGACGGTCATGGAGCTGCCGCCGGAGCTGCAGGCACATCTGTTGGAAACCTATCTCAAGGGAGATGGCAGTGCCTACCAGCGCCATAGCAAAATGGTGCGAGCTTCTACAGCATCGCAGGCCTTGGCCTGGCAGATGCAGGAGATCATCGCCCGGCAGGGTCACTATGCGACAATCTCCATTCGCAAGGGCGGCGAAGACACCATCCTAGGAAGGAAGATCACCCGGCGGGATCAGTACATACTGTACTATTCACCTGATAAGCAGCAGAGCGAAGTGCGACGTGGTGACGGATACTTCCTGGTGCCGGTCAAGCATATCGAGAAGAGTCCCTACGAAGGGCCGGTGTTCAACTTCGAGCTAACAAGCGAGCCCAACGCCTACCTGGCGCGCGGGTTCGCTGTGCATAACTGCACCGCCCCTATTTACTCCAGCGACAGCCTGCACAGCGCAGTAGTCGAGATTATCATCAAGCAGGGTGGGCGCTGCCGCTACTCGACCATCCAGAACTGGTCGAACAATGTCTACAACCTAGTCACCAAGCGCGCGGTTGCCTATCGTGACGCAACGATGGAATGGGTGGATGGCAACATAGGCTGCCTTGCCGAAGGCTCAACTGTAACCACGCCGGAAGGCATCAAGGCCATTGAGTCGCTAGAAGTTGGTGATAAAGTGCTCGCCTATGATGAAGAAGTGGGAGAATTGTGCTTCCGCAAGGTACTTGGCAAGCGCTTCTCCGGCCATCAGCCTGTCCATACAGTCTCGGCGGGTGAGCGCAAGCTGGAAGTGACGGCCAATCATCCCTTCTACTCTTACGTGTATGATCCGGATGCAGAACATTATCGATTTGCCTATGTGCGAGCCGATCACCTCAAAGAAGCCATCGTTCCACACGGGGTTGATGAGCCCGTGATGGAATTGGCACTTGAGGCATCTAGCCTAATTGATGCCGGTCCGATGATGGCGCCGCGGCCCAGACACATCGATGGTCTTGTGCTTGGCGAAGAAGTGGAGATCGTTCCCGTCGAGGTTTCAGAACCAACAGAAGAAGGTGTCCCGACCTGGGATATTGAAGTCGAGGGGACGGGCAATTTCGTCTCGCAGGGTTTCATCGTTCACAACTCAAAGCTCACCATGAAGTACCCGGCCGTCTACCTGATGGAGCCGGGAGCTCACGGCGAAGTACTGAGCATTGCCTTCGCGGGCAAGGGGCAGCTGCAGGACGCGGGCGGCAAGGCCGTTCACGTCGCACCGCATACAACCAGCAAGATCACCAGCAAATCGATCAGTATGCACGGTGGGCGATCCAGCTATCGTGGGCTGATCAAAGTCCACGAGGGCGCTCATCATGCTAAGAGCAACGTCGTCTGCGACGCGCTGCTGCTGGACGAGATCAGCCGCTCGGACACCTACCCGGTGATCGAGATCGACGAGAAGGACGTGACCATTGGCCATGAGGCGTCGGTCAGCAAAGTAGGCGAAGACCAGCTTTTCTACCTGATGAGCCGTGGGCTCTCTGAAGAGCAGGCCAATGCTATGGTGATCAATGGGTTTATCGAGCCGCTGGTCAAGGAGCTGCCGATGGAATACGCTCTGGAGCTCAACCGGTTGATCCAGATCCAGATGGAAGGCTCAATTGGGTGATTGGATATTTATTGAACTATCGCGAAAAACATCGAGAAGTTTTT
>JAFGMS010000464.1 GCA_016927375.1 Anaerolineae bacterium | reverse complement strand
GATCTATTGGGGTGATAACACTCGCAGATTAAAATCTGCACTTTACCGGTTACGGATGAATATCGACGGATGGATACCCATCCGTAAACCAGCGCCAATAGGCCGCCCCTATCCTACATTCGCCGATCTTTCTCTTGGGCACAAGGAGTATCTCATGCCCATTCCGGTTAGCCCGGGAAACAGGATATTGTCAAAACAGTGACATCGTAGCAAGCTTAGCGGGGGGTGTGTTCGCCGCAACACCCCCCGTGGTCTTCAAGAGACTTTCAGTGAAATGCTTAGAAGAAGTCAGCGTGTGAAATAGAACCAGTTAATGTTGACGAAGTCTGAAGATTGGCCGCTCGCGAAGACGATATACACGGTGCGGGTTCCGGTCACGCTGGAGGTATTCATGGGAACGGTGGTCCATGATTGCCACCCACCCGTGTTGCCAATGGCAATGGTGGCGATGGTTGGACCGGTCCTGCTGTCCAGGTGGAACTCCACCAGGCCGCTGGCCCCGCCGGAGACGCCGGAAGCAAGGCGCGCCTGAACGGTGATAGGTGATGAGCTGCCGAAATTCACGTTGTCATAGCGGAGCCAATCACCGTTGGCGATCCAACCGACGTTCAGACCGCCCCCGGTATCGCTGGTTGCTTCGGTCTGGGTTCCGGATTGAGTATTATAGCTCTCGGCTTCGATGGTGCTGTAGGCGTCGCGTCCGCCACTTGATGGCGTGCTGGTAGGTGCTGGCACGCTGGTGGGAGTGGGAGTCGGCGCGATAGAGCCCGAACCATAGACTTCGAACTCGTAGAGCGAATAGCCCCACTGCGTCGCCCGTGCTGTACCGTACATACGGATGTATCGCCCGCTGCTGCTTACCGACAGATCGTTGGTCGTAGAGGTATTACCGGATACAGTCCGGATCGTCGTCCAGTTGTTCCCGTCATTGGAAGTCTGGATCTGGAAATCTCTGCCGTAGGCTGTTTCCCAGCGCAGGACGACGCGGTTGATGGTTTGCGTTGAACCTAAATCCACGCGAAGCCACTGTGGATCGCTAAAGGCGCTTGACCAACGTGTGCTCGTGCTGCCATCGACTGCATTACCGGCAGGGTAGCTGTTGTTCTCTGTCGAGGAAGCTGTAACGGGACGGTTCAAGGCCAGGTTTGACCCACCGCTGACCGGTGTGGGAGTGGGTGTTGGATTGCTGCTGCCGCCACTAGCGGTGTAGATCCGGACATAGTCGATGAGCATTGTGCCGCCCGAAACGGTGGAGCTGGTCGGGTTACCCGGCCAGCCGCCGCCGATGGCCACGTTTAAGATGACGAAGAAGCCATGGTTTGTCGCATCGTTCCAGGTGGTCGCATCGACCTGGTCAGAGCGAACCGTATGGAACCGGGAACCATCGATGTAAAAACGAAGCTCCTGCGGCGAAACGCTCTTATCGAACTCCATCCGGTAGGTATGCCACTGTCCCCAGGCAGTGACGGAGGTGTTGCCGCTAATGCCTGACGTCTCGTTACATGGCCCGCCGGGGCTGGTGCCGCAGTGTAGGGTTGCATAGACGGTATTAACGCCGTTGATCGCTTCCAGAATATCGATTTCACCGACGCTGGGCCAGTTCTGGTAGTTGCCGCGGAAGGGCGCGCCGAGCATCCAGAAGGCCGGCCAGTAGCCCTGCGCTGCTGCCCCGGAGACATTGGGCAGCTGGATGCGCGCCTCCACAGCCAGGCCGCCGCCAGAGGGTGGTTGGAAGTCGGTGCGCTGCGTCTCGATGCGGCCTGAGGTCCAGCCGGAAAGGGGGTCAGAGCCGCTGTGCAGAGCGCGGATGTTCAGACTGCCGCCGCTCTGGAAGACATTGTTGGTGCTGTTGGTCATCGTCTCGATTTCGCCGGTGCCCCAGTTGGCCGCGCCGCCCGGGTAGCTGGTACCGATGTCGTAGAGCCAGTTGGCGGTATTGACACCCCCGGAACCGTTGAACTCGTCAGCCCAGATCTGTGTCCACGATCCCAGCGCCGCGGTCGTTCTTTCGGCAGGCTGGGCGCCGGCGACCAGTACCGGCACGGTGATTGCAATGACCATCAAACTCAATACCACGGGCAGAAACAGCTTGTGAAAGACCTTGCTTCTCATATGTATGCTCCTTGTGAATGTTTCTATGGGCGTTAGAGAGTGAGCAGTTTAGATACAGTCAAGTGTCTGGGGGTGAAGCCATTAAGCCTCCGACCAGATTGGTTGCTGATATTCTCCCATTGGCACCCGCATTGGACGTTTGCAATGGACTGCAACCTATTGATGATGTAGACCGTGCCAAGACCGAACGGACCGAGTAGATACCCGTTTATAGGGTAGCATAGATTGATCTGCAAAACCTGGAGGTTAAAGACCTATTCCCGGAGAATTATGACCACTCACAAACCGTGACACCCTGACGCCTGCCGGCATCCATACAACGAGTGACTATTTGTAA
Organism: Anaerolineae bacterium; assembly: GCA_016927375.1. GTDB lineage: Bacteria > Chloroflexota > Anaerolineae > Aggregatilineales > UBA3940 > JAFGMS01. The sequence continues at coordinate 4,340 of JAFGMS010000464.1, read as the reverse complement.
CTGCTCAGCTCTCAACTATTGGCTTTTAGCTGTTAGCTTTTGACTGTAAACTGTAAACTAAAACTCATAACCCAAGCGATTTGATGGTTAATCGCCCAGCACTCACGACTGTCAGCACATCATGTCACGTAGCTGACAATGTCAAGTTTTCCTGAGCAACCAGAATGGGCAGGAGAGGCTCCTTGTGCTTCCAAACGAAGGATAGACGAAGGAGCGACGGATCTGGAACGAAGAGCGCCTCTTTGGGCATAGCAACATCGAGAGGTTACTAAAGTTGACATTGTCAAAGTAGTTGCGACTATTTTTACAAAACCTGAAGCATATTGCGGTCTATTTAATTGCGATTGCAGGTCCATCCGAGAAGCTCATGTTCGTAAGCAAAAGGTAATTGACCAACAAAACAGCATCAGTCAATGAAAACCTTTGCATGCACCAATACCTTCGCCAATTTGGAATTTGCCGCTTCGAAGTCAGTTGTGCAGCTCACGTATGAGACGTAATGAGTGAGACGTGATACGTGAAAACTGCGAGAAGCCCGGTTGAATAAAAATCGGCTCCGGATTTCCCGGAGATGGTTTTATTGTTTTGCTTCATCAGCACGTCTCGCACTGTCATTCCCGCGAAAGCGGGAATCCACTTGCATCCCTATAGATTCCTGCTTTCGGGAATGGCATGACTGGGGAAGGTATTGATGCACACAATGAGTGCGACATCTGTCTGAACGTCTCCGAATGTGATACACTCTTCCTCTGCAAAATTGTCCCATTAGCTGCCAGGAAACTACTTCGCTACATATTACATATGAGGCACAACTCGACTAGTATCGCCAAAGGGCCGGACAATTATCGTTGTTGATTCTAGAGCAAGTTTGAGGAAGGATTGAAGCAGGTGGCGCGGAAGCACAAGCAAGCCGGTGTAGCTGCCAGTGAAGCACCTTTTGTGCTGTTCGTCCTGGATCGAGAGGGGGTATTTACCCTTTCAGAAGGTAACACCTCAACTCTTTTGGAGATCAAGCCTGGTGACCTGATCGGGAAATCGGTCTTTGATGTGTGTCGCGATAAGCCTCACCTTCTTGACAATATCCGGCGTTCATTAGCCGGAGAGCCCCTGGCTGAGATCATCGAGGCAGAAGACCATACCTTCGATGCTCACTATCATCCCACCTACACCCCGGATGGTACGCTCTCCGGCGTCGTAAATGTTGCTTTTGACATCACCAGGTACCGGCGAAGCGAGGAGCGCTATCGCCAGCTTTTTGAAGGCATCACCGACATTTGCTTCGTAATTGACAAAGACTGGCGATATACCCATGCCAACCAGGCCACTGCCCGCTTCACTACCTGGGAAGAACATCAGCTGATCGGGCAGCGTCTTCAGGATATTCTGCCGGATTTTGAGGACACCTTTCCCTTCCAGGTCTATCAGCAGGTAATGCAAACAGGCCTTCCTCATCGCTTTACCAGCCATATGCTCACACTGCCGGGCACCGTGGAAGGGGTCTTCGATGTAATGGTTTACCCTGTTCCCGAAGGGATCATGTGCATCGCTCACGATGTTACCGAACGGGCCAATGCCGAGCAGGCCCTGCGGGAGAGCGAGGCTAAATATCACGCGCTATTCGAAGAGCTGCGTGACGCATGTTTTATGGTCTCTTTACACGGCAAGTTCATGGGGTTCAACCATGCCATGCTCGAACTCTTTGGCTATTCAAGCCAGGAGCTGCAGAAACTTCATCCCAAAGAACTCTATGTCGATCCGGTCGACCGGCTGCGTTATCAAGAAGAAATCGAGCTGCTCGGCTCTGTGCGGGATTATCCCGTCAGTATGCGGAAGAAGGATGGCATAGTGATGAGCTGCCTGGTCACGGCCAGCCTGTGGCGAGATGCCGATGGCGCACTCAAAGGTTATCAAGGAATTATCCGCGATATCACACTGCAAAGGCGCACTGAAGAAGCACTTCAACAAAGTAATGATTTGTTGGACACACTCAACCGCATACAGTCCAGGTTTATCGTCGAGACCGATCCGGGGCCGCCTTTCCAGAGCCTGCTGGATGCTATCCTGGAGCTGACACAAAGCCGTGGTGGCTTCATTGGCGAGATTGTCAGAACCCAGAAAGGGGAAGTGTCCTTCAAAACCCATGCAATCAGCAACATGCCCTGGTTTGATGCGCAGGTTTCCCAGGGCGCTGTGCCAGAGAGCGTAGAGCTTCACGATCAAAATAATGTATTGAGTGCTATTGTTGAGGCCGGCCAGCCGCTCATCTGCAACGAGCCTGCCAAAGACCCTCGTTGGGGATCAACCGGACTGAAGAGCGTGCTCCCTCAGTCGTTCCTGGGCCTACCCTTCAAGAGCGGCAGCGAGCTGGTGGGTATACTGAGCGTTGCTGACAGGCCGGGCGGTTACGATGAGTCGATGGTGCTTTACCTGCAACCTCTCCTGACCACCTGTGCGAGTATCCTGGAGCGGTATAAGAGCGAGCTGCAGCGCCGGGAAGCCGAGAAGGCTCTCCGGGAAAGCGAAGAGCGTTATCGCCTGCTGGTTGAATCTGCCCCGGTGCCGCTTTTCGTTCATGCTGAAGGAAAGGTGGTTTATGCCAACGATGCTTGTGCCGGGCTGTTTGGGGCTAAGAATGCCAGGAGGCTGATCGGCCAGTCTTTGAGCACTTTTACTCACCCGGACTATCAGAAAGCTTTCAAACAGTATTCCCGGAAGAAGCCGAGAACGGTCCTGGCACATGCTCAAAAGATGATTCGGCTGGACGGGACAGTCATCGATGCTGATATTGTTGCCAACCCCATTACCTATCACGACAAACCGGCGCACCAGGTGATCATTCACGATGTCACTGAGCGTGTCCGCGTCGAGCGGGCCGAGCGCGAGCAGCGGGTTCTGGCCGAGGCACTGCGCGATACTGCTGCAGTTGTCAACAGCACCCTTGAACTAGATCAGGTTCTCGACCTGATTCTCGCTAATGTTGGGCAGGTCGTCCCTCACGATGCATCGACCATTATGATGGTCGATGCGGGTGTTGCCAGGATAGTAGGACATCGAGGATACAGCGAGCGGGGGGTGGCAGATGCAGCTCTGGCTTCGCGGTTTGAGGTAGACGAGCTTCCTACTCTTCGTACCATGAGTGAGAGCCATCATCCCAGGATCATCTCTGACGTACAGAAAAGCTCCGACTGGGTTCAGTTGCATATCAACGACTGGGTGCGCTCTTATGCCGGTGTGCCTATTATTCTGGACGGGGAGGCTATTGGGTTCATCAACCTCGACAGCAGCCAGCCGGACTTCTTCACGTCGCTGCACGCTGAACGCCTACAGACCTTCGCTTCCCAGGCTGCTATTGCCATTCAGAACGCCCGGCTGTATGAGGCCATTCGCCGCCACGCAGCAGAGCTTGAAGCCAGCAACAATGAGTTGGAAGCCTACAGCCACACTGTTGCCCATGATCTGAAGGCTCCCCTCCACATCGTCATTGGCTATGCCAGTTTGTTGACATCAGACTATACCACTCAGCTTGAGGCGGAGGCCCTGGGTCACGTGAGCCAGATCGAGGTCTATGCTCAAAAGATGAATGACATGATCGAGAACCTGCTGCTGCTGGCCCGGCTGCGGGATGCCACCACGACGATCACCACAGTTCAGGTCGGGCCATTCGTCGAGGCTGCGGTGGATCGTTTCCGGCAGCGCATCGAAGAGCGGGGTGTGACTGTCACGGTGGAGCCTGGTCTGCCGGATGTCATGGGGTATGGACCCTGGCTGGAAGAAGTCTTTGCTAACTTAATCGAGAATGCTATTAAGTACTGCGGTCCCAATAACCAGGCACCTCGCATTACCATCAGGGGAAAGTCCTCGGATGACGGGCAGGTGCGTTATGAGGTGGAAGACAACGGTCTCGGCGTTGCGCCGGAGCACCAGGAGCACCTCTTTAAGATGTTCACCCGCTTTCATACGGGCTATACCAGAGGGGCTGGCTTGGGACTATCCATCGTCAATCGCATTGTGAATAAACTGGGCGGCCAGGTTGGCGTCGAAAGTGTGGTGAATGAAGGCAGCACCTTCTGGTTTACGCTGCCCGTGCCACCGGCGGAGCAGGAGATGAGCGAGTAGGCAAGTTGGATGTAGGTGTACCAGTGTTCCGGACTTGCACAGATAGAAGTTTTTGTCCACGAATTGAAACCAATGCCAAGTCATAACTGTCCATTCGCTGAAAATAAAACGACATTTTCGATTTCTTGTGCGTAGAAAGTAGATAGGTTTCCCCTATGATGGGCCAATCCTGTCATTCCTGTGCTCGTGGATTCCCGCTTTCGCGGGAATGACAATAGGCTTTC
>JAFGMS010000463.1 GCA_016927375.1 Anaerolineae bacterium | reverse complement strand
TATCCATTATTCGTCTCTGGCTTTCAAGGTCAGTTATCCGTCCCAAAAATTAAAATACGGATCACTGAAGCTGTCAAACGTACAGGCATGGATATTGCAGACTACATCTCCAAGCATGTATCGGGGGATTGGGGTAGTGTTACAGATAGCATGAGAGCTGCGAATGTAGCTGCTCTCATGCAGGGCAAGGGTACAGTGCGCTCGGTCTATCGAGCATCACAAGGCTGGTTATTTGTGAATGTAGATGTAGACATAAACGCCAACTGGAATATCACTACTTTCCTAACAGCACACGATGTGGAGACTTTCCTACAAGGGAGCGTTTTGAACTTTGCTGAGTAACAAGCCTATGATCATCTGGCCCAAAGACAAGTGTTGAAAGCCACATGCTGCTCACCAGAACGCTGTGCTTGGCTTCGAACCATGGACCGGAGCGGTACGTGGGTTGGCCGTTGCCTCGTTGATGATACCAACATCCTTACGACTTGCTCTACGCTTCATCATCAACCACTCTTAGTCTATAGCCTACACCGGGTTCTGTTACCAGATAGCTTGGACGCGAAGAATCGGGCTCGATCTTTTTGCGCAAGTTGCTGATATTCACGCGCAGTAGATGTGTCTCCGCCTGGTACGTTGCTCCCCACAGCGTGTGAATAATCTGATGGTGGGTGAGCACTTTACCGGCATTCATCACCAGGATACGCAGTAGCTCATATTCTGTAGGTGTCAAAGATATCTCCTGACCTTTGACGGTAACTGACCTGTTGGCCAGATCCACGCTCAAGTCTCCGCTCTTGAAAATCGGTTCCTTGGCAGGCGCAACGGCATGCCGGATTGCCACGCGCATGCGAGCCATCAGCTCGCCCACACTAAATGGCTTGGTCAGATAGTCATCTGCGCCGGCATCCAGCGCCGCAATTTTGGCCATTTCCTGGTCCTGAACCGAAAGGATCAGGATGGGAACACTGCTCCATTCACGCAAGTGCCGGGTAACATCGAGACCGCTCATTCCCGGCAAGCCCAGATCCAAAATAACCAAGTCAGGTCGTCTGTTGACCACCTCGACCAGGGCTTCCTCTCCTGTGTGTGCTTCGTATACCGTATAACCATGGGCTTGAAGCGATGTACGCAAAAAACGGCGAACAGCGCGCTCATCATCGACAACCAGTACGCTTGTGTTGGGTATCATCAGACCGCATCCTGTTGCGACGGGTTTTCATGTGGAAATCCCATACGGAAGATTGTTCCCCCCTCCGGACGGGGCATGGCGCTTAACTTCGCTCCATGAGCATCAATAATACCTTTGGCGATTGCCAATCCCAGGCCGGTGCCGGTGAGCTTCGTATGGCCTTCTACGCGATAGAATTTATCGAATATGAAGGGCATATCATCTTCAGGTATACCCAGGCCACAATCGGCGACATCGATATAAACCCACTCATCTTCCCGACGAACTGAAATCTCGATTGGTGAGCCTTCCGGCGAGTACTTTACGGCGTTATCAAGGATGTTTATCAGTGCCTGTTCCACCAGCACAAAATCTGCCGAGATCAAAGGTAGTTCTTCGGAGATGTTGAGTGTTACCGGGCAGTCAATCCGATCCTTCATCTGTCCCAACGTAGTGCCAATCAGATCCTGCGCATCCACGGTTTCCAGCTGGAGCTTCAATGCGCCGCTTTCCAGCCGACTCATGTTTAGTAGATTGCTCACCAGCCAGTTGAGCCTTTCTGCCTCGCTCAACGCGTCTCGAACGAGATTGCGTTGAGTTTCTATGTCAGGCAAATGGATCTCGTCGTTCAAGCTGCTCAGTGTTCCGGTAATCGTCACCAGGGGCGTGCGAAGGTCGTGTGAAACACAATTCAGCAGAGCTGTTTGGAATTTCTCTTTCTCTTTTAGCAGTTGTGTCTGGCCGGCTTGTTTATTCAGAGATAGACGTTCCAAAGCCAGGGCAGAAAGATTTGCATAGGCCTCGAATAATTGAAGCTGCTCCGGACCAAGCATATCATCAGGCTCCTTAGCCGAGAGGCTGATGACTCCCATGCAGCCGGAGTTGGTCAGAAGCGGAAGGTTGATCACGCCTGCCTGGGGATAATGGGGTGTACCAGAACCAGAGGCCAACTCCTGCAGGTAAGTAAACATGACGGCAGTATCCACCTGCCTCGGCGCCGCGCCAGGTGCTGTGATGACTTTGAGCTCAGGAGAAGATGTATCCCCATCGTCATTCAAGAACAGGTATATGTCATGATCGAGGGCATTGCCAATATTGCCGGTGATGGCTTTGGTGACATCTTCCACGCAGTAGGCCGCGGCGAGATCCTGGCTGAGATTGTATAAAGAGAGGACGCGCGCTTCACCCCACTGCGCCTCCAGCATCTGCTCCTTGACCTCCGCTGTTAAGTTGCTGATGACGATGCCGACCAGAAATAGAGCCAGGAAGGTAATGAGATATTCGGTATCCTCGACGGCAAAGGTCAGATAGGGGGGAACGAGGAAGATGTCAAAAGCAATGACGCCAAGCACAGAGGCGAACATGGCAGGACCACGGCCGTACAACACCGCAACACTCACGACACCTAACAGGTACGGCATCACTAAGTTGGTGGGGTTGATATGTTTCCGTATCAACAAGCCTAACAGCGTTATCAGCACGATGATGCCAAAGCTGATAACGTAGTCAAGGTAGTATCTCGAGAGGCGGCGGGGTCGGAAGATTTGAAATCTGAATAAGTTGTTGGCAGGGTTTGTTCGAGTCATGACTGCTTGGGATTCAATCCATAAAGACGATTACCGTGATGAGAAAAGCCATCGATATTATAGCCCATACCCACCCACCTTTGTTCCCCCACTTGCGGTTGATCCAGGGAGCGCTAATGATGAGGGCGAAGAAGATAATCGTCACGGCTGTTTCCATCTTGTTCTCCTGAAAGCAATATAGCAGCAAGTGTACTTTCAGCCGTATCAAAAACCTGGCAACATCTTCGCCGAAAGCATCAAGAAAGTATCAACAGACCGGCAATCTTGATACTTTCTTGATGCTTTTACCGCTCTGTTTGACCCATTCTTGACATGAGTGAAGGGAAAATAGGGAGACGATTAAGGAGAGACAATGGATCCGACACATATTAAACGGTTTCTTATCGGCAAGCCTTTTCCTACCAGCCGCGATATTCACGAGCGGCTGGACAAAGTGCGGGCTCTGGCCGTTTTCGCATCCGACCCTATCAGCAGCAACGCCTATGCAACCGAAGCCATTATGAGCGTGCTGCTTATCTTAGGCAGCGCTGCCCTTTCAATGACTTTACCGATCGGACTGGCAGTCGCCGGTCTGGTGCTGCTGGTGATTTCAAGCTACGTTCAAACCATTTTGCACTACCCTGACGGAGGTGGGGCTTATACAGTTGCCAAAGATAACCTGGGAACCTTTGCCTCTCTGGTGGCCGCCGCAGCCTTATTGACAGATTACATATTGACCGTATCAGTGTCTGTATCAGCAGGCGTACGCGCTATCACCTCGGCTGTACCGGCGGCATTCGAGTACCGGGTAATAATCGCCATCGCTGCCATCATTTTTATCACCTGGATCAATCTCCGGGGCGTTCGCGAGAGCGGAACTGTCTTCGCCATCCCCACTTATGCATTTTTCGGTGGCGTGCTGCTGGTGATCTTGATCGGGCTGCTCCGGCACTTTGGATTGTTTGGCGTATCTCCAATCACTCCTGTAGAGCAGGAAGTCGCGGCCAGCAGATCTTTGGTGGGGTTCGCCTACATATGGCTTTTGCTGCGTGCTTTCGCAGGGGGGTGCACGGCGCTGACGGGCATCGAAGCCATCAGTAACGGTGTGCAGGCTTTCAAGCCGCCCGAGTCGAAAAATGCAGCCGTTACCATGGTCGCGATGGGGGCCATGGCCATGTCACTCTTTGTCGGAATCACGTTTCTCGCAACACAATTGCATCTTATCCCCCAGGAGGCTGAGAGTATTTTATCCCAATTGACGCGCCGGATTACCGGCGGCGGCTTCCTGTATTATTGGGTGCAGTTCTTTACGGCCATGATCTTGTTTTTGGCAGCCAACACCGGCTACCAGGATTTCCCTCGCTTGAGCTCGTTCCTGGCCAAGGACGATTTTCTGCCTCGCTGGATGCAGAACCGTGGTGATCGTCTGGTGTATAGTTCCGGGATTATCGTGCTGGCAGCGGTGGCTTCCGCCATTGTGTTTGTTTTCCAGGCAGACGAGATCGCCATGCTGCCCCTTTACGCATTGGGCGTGATGCTGAGCTTTAGCATCTCCCAGGCAGGTATGTTTCACTTGATGGGCAGGATCGCGCACCTGAAGCCGGGCGAAACCATGCGGACCAGTGTTACGGAGATTCACTACGAACGCAATGCAACATGGAAAAGAGTGCTCAACGCTATTGGCGCAGGAGCTACTTTTGTTGTCTTCATCATCTTGACCTCCACGAAATTCGTCGAGGGCGCATGGATTGTTGCATTGCTCATCCCTGCCTTGATGTACATCTTTTATGCTGTCCGCCGGCACTACGAACGGGTTGCTGCTGCCTTGAGTACCGGAGACCTCAGTATGGATGATATCACCGAAGTGGCCAATGTGGTGGTCATTCCCATCGCAGACATCCATCGAGGTACTATCCTGGCCATCGAATATGCAAAGCGGATCTCCAGCGATGTGCGTGTGCTGTCCATTACAACTGCGCCTGAAATAGAAGAACGGCTCCTCCGGCGCTGGAACCGCTTTCCGGAGATCACCTCGGATATTCAGCTGATCACCATTGAGTACGATTACCGGGACATCTTGAACCCTCTTGTCCAGTATATAGAAAAGCTGAACAGAGAAGAATTTCCTGATCAGCTGACAACGGTCGTTGTCCCGGAGTTTATTCCCGAACACCGGTTAGCAAGCATCTTGCACAATCAAACCGCCAACCGGCTGCGCTGGCGGCTGAGAGAACATAAGGATATCGTGATCATCGATGTGCCCTTCCACATCGATTCGCAACTGTGAAAGTCTATACCGGATCTGGCCAATAGCATCCCAGGGCTCATCAATCGGATTGCCCGGCGCTCATGTTGGTCATGCTTTTAGACTTGCTCACGCCCAGGTAGGGTTGTGACCCCCGCTTTGGCCGTTCAGGGTCACAACCCGGTGGCGACAGCCAACCGGGGCGTTCGGG
>JAFGMS010000462.1 GCA_016927375.1 Anaerolineae bacterium | reverse complement strand
CACTGAGCTGAACGTGGTGGTCAGCGGCAACGCCAATCACGAGGAGCTGACCCGCTGGTTCGAAGCGCTGTGGGCCGAGTCGGAGGACTTCGATGTGGCGCTGATGCGGGAGCTCGAAAGCTCATGGGCACTAGCTCAAGTGACACCCTACGATATCTATCTCAAGACGCTCTACGAGATGGTGCGTGATCGGCTAGACGAGGATGAGGCAGCACCAATGTGGACAGCCGAGATCATGAGCGCACTGACCGACTTCCAGACTCGAGCAGTGGAGCGGGCTGTTCGCGTCATCCGGCAGTATGGTGGGTGCTTTGTCTCCGACGTGGTTGGCATGGGCAAATCCTACATCGGGGCAGCCATTGTCAAGCACTTTGAGCGTACCGAGCGCGCCCGCCCATTGATCGTTTGCCCGGCCCCACTGGTCGAAGACTGGGAGCGTTACAACGAAGCCTACCAGCTCAATGCCCGGGTGCTCTCAATGGGACACCTGCGCGAAGATGAAGAAACAGGTGCAAACATACTTCTGGACGACGTGCGCTACCGAGATCGAGACTTTGTACTGGTAGATGAAAGTCACAATTTTCGCCATACCGACACACAGCGCTACCGTGTGCTAGAGGCTTTCCTGGCGCAAGGCCGCCACTGTGTGCTCCTGACAGCCACTCCACGCAACAAGTCGGTATGGGATATCTATCATCAGCTCAGGCTGTTTCATCAATCCGACCACACCGACATTCCGGTCGATCCACCCAACCTACGCGAGTATTTCCACCTGGTAGAAGAAAACGAGCGCCAGCTCCCTGCCTTGCTGTCCAACATCCTGATCCGCCGGACGCGCAACCATATCTTGCGCTGGTATGGCTATGACTCGGAGACCGGCCAGCCGGTCGATCCGGATGACTTCGCGGCCTATCGCAGCAGCGAGCGGCGAGCTTACGTGTTTGTGGCAGGTGAACCCAACTTCTTCCCCCAGCGCCAGCTTGAAGTGATTGACTACAACATCGAGCAGACTTATCAAGGTCTTTATCAGAAGCTCAGGGCCTACATGGGACCGCCAGAGGGTGAGGATTATCATGAGGACCTTGAGAACGTTTTGACCTATGCCCGCTATGGATTGTGGAAGTATGTCAAGCGGGCTAAGCAATCCCAACCACCTTATGACAACTTGTATCGGGCAGGGATCAATCTGCGTGGACTGATGCGCGTCTCGATGTTCAAGCGGCTGGAATCGAGCGTCTACGCTTTCCAAGAAACGTTGCGTCGCCAACTAGCCATTAACCGGGCCTTCTTGCAGGCACTGCAACAAGGCATCGTAGCCGCCGGTGAGGATGCTCAGGGTATCCTGTACGAATCGGATCGCTACGAAGAGGACAGGTTGATCGAAGCACTGGAGCAGGCCAGTGGGAGATATGACATCGCCGACTTCAAGGCCGATGCGCTGCAGCGGGATATCCAACAAGATATCGCCATATTGGAAGAGATGCTAGGCATTGTTGAACAAATCACGCCAGAGCGCGATGACAAGCTGCAAACACTACTTTCAGCTTTGCACCAGCAGCCTTTCGACAGCGGCAAGTGCCTGATCTTTACCCAGTTTGCGGATACAGCCCGCTATCTGCACGAACAAATATGTGCAACAGGCCAATGGCCCAGTGCTGAAGTAATCTTCAGTGATCGGACGCGCAAAGCCAGCGTTGTGGGACGCTTTGCTCCAAAGGCGAATCCTAGCTTCGTTCCAAAAGGAGGACAACCCGAGATTGACCTGTTGATTGCCACTGATGTGCTGTCTGAAGGTCTCAACCTGCAAGATTGCGACAAAGTTATCAACTACGACCTCCATTGGAATCCTGTCCGCCTGATCCAGCGCTTTGGCCGGATCGACCGGATTGGTTCAAAGAATGATGTAGTCTATGGTTTCAACTTCTTGCCCGAAACGGCGCTCGATGAGCATCTTGGTTTGAGAGACAAGCTTCATGCCCGCATCCAGGAGATACATGACACCATCGGCGAAGATACCCGCATACTAGATCCAAGTGAGCGTCTTAACGAAGAAGCCATGTATGCCATCTATGAGAGCCGTGATGTCGGCCAGTACGAAGAGGATGAGGGCGATGAATTCGTAGCCGTTGAGGAAGCCGAGGAGATCATCCGGCAGCTGCAGCGTGATAATCCAGCCGAGATTGAGCGGATCAAGAAGCTTCGTGATGGTATTCGCTGTGGTCGAGGCGATGAGTATCGCTCCACATTTGCATTCTGTCGGGCAGGGGATTATCAGCAACTATACCTGCTGGATGAGAACGGCGAGATAGCTACTCGTGATGCTCCCTACATTCTTGGAAAACTTCGTTGCTCTTTTGATGAGCCCCCTATTGAGCTTCCTGATGACCATAATTCGCTGGTTACACATGTCAAGCGCCAATTCGAGAGGGAAGCCAACAGCCGCAAAGCGGAACGCAGACGTTCTGTATCGCCCTCTCACGGGCAGAAATATGTGATGCGAGAACTGCGCCTTCTGTATGGCTCGATGAAGGATGAAGCCATTAGGACCCAAATACAGGCATTGGATAGTGCATTTCGGCAATCGTTGCCACGGGCAATCCTGGCGCAACTGAACGGTATTCAGAAACAAAAGTTGAGTGGCGAACGCTTGCTAGGAACTCTCCTACATATTTATGAGCGTCACAATCTTGCAGAGCCGACGCAAGGTGGATCGTCTAGCGAAAGAGATCGAGAAGATGTACCACGCATTGTGTGCAGCGAGGCTTTTCTGTAAGGCAAGTAAGACATAAAGCCAACCAGCCAAGGAGAGAGAACGATGCAGGGAAAGATGTTTGATGACCAAGCGGGCAAGCAGCCACGTCCTGACATATTTTTTCGAAAGCTCTCACCTGAAATGCAGGAATTCTTTGGTATTGCCTATGACGAAGGGATCGGTGATGCAGTTCGCCAGGTGTATATAGCAGCACTACAGCACAACCTGGCATTCAGCCCATACCGTGACGCCGATGGTATGCCTGTGCTTGGCATCGTTCCGCGCCAAACACCAATTAACCCAATCCTGCTGCGTGTGCAGCTGAAGTCTCGCAATAACAAGATACGAATCTACCGTGAGATTAGAGCCTTCTGTGATGTGTACAGACTGAAGGAAGAGGAGGTAGAACAAGCACTTGGTAGTGGATGGTATGAGGACAGCCCACAGGCCATCACAGCATTCACCGAGGCTTTCGATGCACTGTTTGAGATTGTTGAGGCTCGCCATGGAAAACAGATAGCGATGTTCCCTGTATATATGAATGGTGAACACCAGGAAGAGGTGGCTTCTTCCAGGGGTAGCTATAAGGAGGGAGCCAGATTGGACGTTATTCAAACTCGCTATGAACGTGACGCATCGGCTCGCAAAGCCTGCATAGACCACTATACGCCAACCTGTATCATCTGTGGATTCAACTTTGGAGAAGTATATGGTGAAATTGGTGATGGTTTCACACATGTTCATCACCTGACACCACTCTCTGCTCAAGATGAGGAATATGATGTTGATCCCGTCACTGACCTACGTCCGGTTTGCCCCAACTGCCATGCGATGCTGCATCGAAGAGAACCACCATATACTATTGAAGAACTACGGGATGTGATGAGAAAGACAGCATCCATCAACACGTTGCATGAGGATAAGAGATGACTACAAACAAGGGATGTTTGGAGCTAATCAAGTCACTATTTGGGGCTGCCGAACCGGTTGCTGAGTGGCCCTATAGCATGAAGGACAGCTTGCTCTCACCTACCGAAATCTCTTTCTACCATGTGCTGGCATCAACCGTGAATGAACAGGTAGTGATATGCCCGAAGGTCGGGCTGAAGGATCTGCTTTTCATCACAAAGCGCTACAAGAGCAGAGATTATTACAAGTACTTTGGGCGTATCTCCCAGAAACATGTCGACTTCGTGCTGTGTGAGCCAAAGTCGATGCAGCCTATCGTCGCCATTGAGCTGGATGATCGCAGCCACGACAAAACGAGTCGCTCAAAACGCGATGCTGTTGTGGATCAGATCTTCTCGGCGGCAGGCCTGCCGCTATTGCGCATAGCTGCTGCAAAAACCTACAACACAAGTGAGCTAACCGCTATCCTGGCGCCCTATCTTCAAAGGGGAAAGGCACAAAGCGCAGCCCCGGCGGCAGCCCCAGTCGATCAGTCTTCTCCTCCCAATTGTCCGCGCTGTGGGATACCAATGGTGGTGAGAACAGCAACAAAAGGTGCCAACGCAGGGCAGCAGTTCTATGGCTGCTCCAACTATCCGGATTGTCGAGAGATTGTGAGGATAGAGTAGAAGTTTGCTCTTAATCACGAACTTCTGACAACAAGGTTCAGGGTGGCCGTTATCAGAACCCAAAGGCCCGCTTGCTGCAAGGGAGAGGCAGGCAATTCACGCTAAAAGCGAACTTCTGATAAAGAAAAAATCGAACCTCCCTACCCCGACAGCTCGCCCAGCCCCGACAACAGACAAAAAACCTCGGACCGCCCTACTTCGACAGCACCCCTACCCCGATAGCACCTCTCGGCCGTTTTAGCCCTGAGGAGTCTGAGTTCCAGCTTGTCTCAGATATTCTACCTATCCACTAGGGCGGGGTAAATCCACAAGCCTAGTGCTTCAATGAAGCACATAGTTTGAATGGCTCGCACAGGAATGAGCATCCTTCACGCCTGGTATTCAAACTATCAGGCTTCCTGCTGCACTAGTCACTGTGATTATCTGGGTTGGAGAATCAAGTACAAAACAACCCAAAAGAATATTACTGTGAGAAAGATCGCGAAACCAGCAAATGGCTGGGTTCTCACTGCTTGGGGCCCGTCAGCTAGGAACTCCTGCAATCCAGGAAAAGCCACAATTACAAGAACAATCATATGGAAAGCCACAAGTCCCCACATCATATTGTCAAATGGGCTGCCCTGCCAATAGTAGAAAGCACAGATTATTGTAGCCAGGAGCGATAACCATTGGAGAAACTTCGTTATTGTGGCTCTGTGACCACCATCATATCTATATACAGAGACTGCACAGATACACCATGAGAATCCTAGAAAGAATAGGAAGGAAGTGATCAGCCATCTGGTATCCATGAAAACCTCCATTCTAAAAATAGTGCTGCTCAACGAATGCTGAGCGCTGGCTAAAAAGTTCCATGAAGTTCGGCATACTACCCTATACCCTAACACACACTCCACACTCTCTTTTACTCAATTCGTTTTTCTACCAGGTAAATATCAGCACCGCTTTGGACAAGGTAATAGAGGCTGTCAGGCGTGATGAATACGATTTTTCCTCCTCCCTCAACAATTATTCCTCCACCAGACAATTCCTCTTCAACTCCATCCACAACAATGAATCGCCTATCATCTAATCCTGCCGCATATGCTAGATGCTTACTATCTGAGCTAAAAACGGGTTCCCAAATACCTGTATAGCTCCGCTTTTCCTCTCTCCCATCCACTACCATTAACCAGCCATTATTGCTGTCCGCTGCTGCATAGGCCAGATGCATACTGTCTGGACTAAACAGTAGTGTATCCGCGGCAATACTGCTATAGTTATTTCCTTCTTGCTCATCATTCACCACTACAAACTGCTGGTTGAAGAACGTGGCTATATAGGCCAACTTTTTACCGTCAGGGCTGAAGATGGGGGTATCAGCGATACCATCGAATCGTCTGCCAACATTCCCATTTACAACCACAAACTGAGTATCATAGCTTGTGGCAACGTAAGCTAACTGGTTACCGTCTGGACTGAAGACAAGTGAATCCGCTCCGATTTCATCGTATCGTTCATTCTCATTTCCATCTACAACTACAAACCACTCATCATCCAGCACTGCCGCATACGCCAACCGCGCACTGTCTGGACTGAATACCAAACTACCAATTTGGTCATACTGCTTTCCCTCTACTCCATCAAGAACCACAAACTGCCTACCCCCTGACCCCGCCGCATAAGCCACATGGTTGCCGTCCGGACTGAAAATCAGAGTACCTTCAACGATGCCATCATATGGCTCCCCCTCTTCTCTATCCACAACCACAAACCACTTCCCACTTGAAGTTGCCCCGTAAGCCAACCGCCTGCTATCTGGACTGAAAAAGGGAAGATGGATCCCCTCGTAACAGTTCTCTTCCTTTCCATCTACAACCATACACAGTTCATTGTCCTTCCGAGCGACGTAAGCCAGCTTGCTGCTATTTGGGCTAAAAGTGAGAGACCCTTGCCCAATGCCAGCATATGGCCTTCCCCGTTTTTCATTCACTATGACAACGGATTTTCCACCCGTTCCATCTACGTATGCCACTCGTGTGTTGTCTGGACTTACTGTCAAAGAGTCCCAATTCACAGTCAAAACATCAACCCGAGCAACCCGTCTCTCGAAAGCACTATCACTTGAAGATATCCTGGTACAGCCAGTTATGATGACAAGAGTGAAGGCAAGCACTATATTCCAGGAATGCAAACGCTGTAGCATGATACTCCTCCTTACCTCCTGCAGCCTCATAATAGGTACATTCACCTATGATAGAACTCATCTTTCCACTTCCTTGTTGGACTGTCCACCCCATTACTATCCGAGCACTCTGGCAACGAATGAGTCCAGGTCGTTTTCTAAAACCCTCGCGAGATCATCATCTACCCTTTTCAGGAACAGCACACCATGCTCCTTTCCAGCATAGAAGTATTTCGCTCTGTGTCTGTAGCCAGCCGGAACAAACCGTTCTGGCCCAGCAAAGAAACGATCATCATCATCCCGATATCGCATTTCGGATGACGAAACCCACTCTTGACCATAACCGGGCTCGCCACTCCCCACCCAATAACCTCGCTCGAACTCCTGTACATGTTCGGTGTATTTGAACACAAATCTGTTTTCATTAATCAGGCACACCGAACCTTCCCGAGGGAGTATGCAAAGAGCATCTTCTATCTCGGGCTTGGAGCCGCCAAAGTCGATACGGATGCCAACCAGTATTCTTCGCACACGATTTCTGGTAGTGTCATCTGCTCTGTACCTGACCCACCTGGGCTTGGCCATTTGGATTTACCCCGTTCATGAAGGGCCCATAATACGTCAGGAACGTACCCTCAGTAGGTGACCCAAAGAGCCCTTGATGCCATATCCATTCACAGGACAGGGGAATCTTACTAGACGCTCCGATTGATGCCCCATATTTCTTGCTGTCAAAACGCATCTACAACTTGTTCGATGATGTATGCTTCAGATGACAATGGTAAACCAAGCTTGCTTAGCAGAAGTGGAAAATGTCCCGGCAAGAACACCCTTACTATGGACTTATTCAGCCGACTCTTTTGGTATTCGGATAGCTGACTGATTGAGGAACTGACCATAGCCTCATTGGGCAATAGGGATGAAAGTGAAGATCGGAAAAGGAAAAGCCCATTCTGATAGAATTCAAAGAGACAAGTGAAGTCGCCTTTTGATGGATAATAATCTAGAGCATCTTTGTCCTCTGAAATCGGTGCTACATACACTGGAATTTCCACCTCGCCATCATAAAGCTCTCTGTCAAGCGCAACAGCTACGATCTTGGGGCCAGCGCCACGTCTCCCAGGATCATTAATCAGCTTCCCATTTAGGAATACGCTAGTTCGCTCATCTACCAACCAGCAGTAGCTCTCGATCAAACTAAGCAGAAACGGCTCTATCCTGAATGTGGAATCTGGTTGGGTTCTACACGCAGGTCCTTCAGGATATAGAGGAAGGCGCAATGGCTGACTCAGCTCACCCTGAATTCTGGTGCCGGTATTCAGTTCTGTTGAGCGAGAGGAACGACTAATCAATCTGATATCATCTTCGGCATTTACCACAATCTCAATACAAACTAGCTCAGAGTCGTCTGCCCTTGTCTCGACAACGACTCGATCGCACCAAGCCAGCCCAGTGGTAAAACCATAGCCCGTCTGGAACTGGGAAACCTCACTATCCTTTAGTATCTCACACTTTACCCAGCCTATGTTCCCAGGAATAAGCAAGGCATCAAAGACTGTAGATGGTGACATACCAGGCCCATTGTCTTCGACAGCAAACTGATTTCCTGAAACATGGATGGATAACCTTGCGTTGGGGGTATGCTGAAGCGCCAAAATGCTATTCTCGATCAATTCAAGAACAACATTGAAGGGGCGTGTTACTCTGTCGCTCGATTCCCCGTTCAGTAGCCCACGCCCGTATTCTGCAACATCATCGTCACAGGGATTGTGTATTGCCTTGTTTGTGAGAGATTCTGCAAGTTCATACTCGCCTTCGGCAAGGTACTGAATTATCCGCATCACCGCATCGCCTCCATTATGCGCCGTAGCAAAAACGAAGCGCAGATAATTCAGTTCTGTGTTCAATGAACCAGCGGCACACTCGAGTTGTTGCATGGTCTGGGGCTCACTTCAAAAGGGGCCTACTGTCCCCTAATCATGTAATACGATTTCTTGATGCTATATCGTGACAGATCATTCCAAGACTATGTCTACATGATACACTATTAAGCACCCGCTCGTAAGCATGATTTACAGTATATCGCTCATTATATAGAGAGATTAGAAATATCATATTTGCAGCAGATGGATATAATGCTTATATTATATTGGCACTGCAAACGCTTCATGCATGTTATGTTGAAGAGACCTCTCATGTCCCCTTTCATCCAAGGATGCGGAAATGAACCATGAGCCCCGAACCCAAAACCTTTCTGACGGATTCTACAAACGCCTGAAAGACGAGAGACGGAGAAAAGGTCTTACTCAGCAGCAACTGGCAGAGAGAATCGGCGTGCAACAGGCCGTCGTTGGGGCTTGGGAGAGAGCAGGCCTTCCCAAACAACAGAAAAGAAGATTTCCAAACTTGATTCACCTGACTGAGCTCTGTCAGGGGTTGGGTGTGTCAGCAGACAAGTTATTGGGCCTTCGGGAGTCTGTTCATGGTGGTAAAGCAGATCTCAGATGGATTGAAACAATGCCTCCTCCTGAGACTCTCTATTATGATGATGCTCTAGTGAAAGGAGTCAAACTCTTTGCTGAAATTGCCAAGGGCGAGAAGACTGCAGGCGAGATTGAATCCACATATAGAAACACTGCCACGTTACGGCACTTGCTGAGAGCCATTTTCGTGAGAGGAACTATTCGCATAGTCGATGTGAAAACAGATCCGGTTCGCGAAGAACAAGTACAGAATGAATTCCCTGCTGTAAAGAAATGCATTGTGGCAAAACTAGATAAGATCCCCATACATAGAGCTATTGACGCCTCAATTCGGAACGAAGCAGTTTCCTTTCTTGCCGCCCAGGATGCTGATCAATCACTTCACCAGGTAAGCTCATGTGGAATAGTAGGTGGAGCAGTCATATCGAGATGGGTGGATCTGCTGCCTTCCAGGTTCGAGAGAGTACGATGGATATCCATGGTCAAAACTGCAGGTATAGAGGCGCCCTCTGGGAATACAGCGAACGCCCTTGTTGGGCGCCTTGCCTATACCCAGGGCAGTCCCATAGCCCTGCAAATGCCGTTCGTAGATATCAATCGTCGCCAGAGCAGTTACCGCGCAGAAGCAAAAGGATACGAAAGAATCGAGCTGCTAAATGCCATCGATGTACTCGGATATGCCCGTGATGTCGAAGTTGTTTTCATGAGCGTCGGCTGCAAAGACAACTATCGCACCGGTTCTCAACATCCCTTGACAGGTGTTCTACGAGAGATGACAGTCGAGCACCAAAACAGAGTCGTTGGAGATATACTACTACGGCTAATCGATGAGAATGGGGAACCGGTTGGAACCAAGGAGGATCAAGTCAGAAACGATGCAATTGTACACTCAATAAACTTAGAAGAACTCAGGGCCATTGCCAAGCGAGGAGATGTGTGGATTTTGGCTGGTCAATCCTCCAAAGCAGCCTGTATTCGTGCCGCTTTGGAAGCCGAGCTTGCCAATAGCCTGGTTATAGACTCATCTGTGGCTGATGCGCTCTTGCATTAAGAAATGATGATCAATAGGTTGTACACGATTGGAGTCTGGTTGTCCCTGCTCCCAACAAGATCTACCAATGAACTTCTGATAAAAGAGCCTCGGACCTCCCTACTCCGACACATGGCCACTGCACTCTTACAAGCAATCACCTGTTATGCCTTAAACTCCCGACATAGTCCATCCCATTCTGACAAAAAATCAGCTATCAGCACCCCCCTGCTCCAAGAGCGGGATCCGTTGATGTGGAGAGTTACCCATGAATATTAGCAAGACCATTCATGCTGATTGCCTTG
>JAFGMS010000461.1 GCA_016927375.1 Anaerolineae bacterium | reverse complement strand
GTCTGCTTGTGCTCGTAGCCCATCAGCAGCCCATCCGAGCGGGCAATCAGCACGTCGAAGGACTCGCGCAGGTAGCGCTCGATGATGGCCACTTCGCCCTTGCGCCGCGCCTCAATCTCTTGCCGATAGGGCTCCAGCGTGTTGCGGATGCTCCAGCCCAGCACACGGCCCTGTTCGCTCACCAGCCGGGCGATGTTCTCCGGTGCGGGTGCAGGCTCCTGCGGGGCCTCGAAGTCCAGGAACATGCTGGGGTGCAGCGGCTCGATCTCACTCCCATCGGCGGGCTGGTAAAGAGCAAACAGCTGTTGGCCGATGACCATCCCCTGCCCGTCAGAGATCGTCCCTTCCACCAGCCAGACCAGCCCTTCTCGCTTTCCATCTGGGTCGATGAATACCGCGCCGCGCTCCAGTATGCCGCGGAAGCGTTCCAGCGTGCGGAACATCACCGCCTCGAACAGGGCATGTCCCGGCCCCACAAACTCGACGCCGGTGTCTTTCGCTTCGTCCAGGTCGAAGGTGAAAGCCAGGTACTGCTCGGCGGGCTGACCGTAAGCCTGGACGACCTCCGCCGGCAGGTCGCGCAGATCGGCAGGCACATGGCGGATACGCCAGCGGCCATCGCTGCGCTGCTCGATGCGCCCTGGCCACAAGGCATCGAGTGCGCTCACGAAGAACTCCCGGACGAAGGCCGGTGAGAGCCTATTCTCGGCGGCCAGCCTGCGCCGGTCGCGCATCCCCTCGATATCAACGTAGTGTGTCGCCAGGCTCACCAGTGCCGCCTGCTCGATGAGCTGTACATCGTTCTCCGGCATAGCGGCCTCGATGGTCGCCAGGATGTCGTCGAACATACGGCGGTTGGCCACCGCGTCGCGGATCAGGTCTTCCAGCCTGGCCTCTGCCAGCCGGTCGCCGACGACATCATAGACCCGGTCGCTGCCTATTCCCTTGCGCATCCGCTCCAGCTTGTCGAGCACCGCTTCCAGCACGCGCCCCTCGCGGGTATTGCCGGCCACCATGTTGAACATGAAGACTTCGCGATCCTGCCCATAGCGGTGGATGCGCCCCAGCCGCTGCTCCAGCCGGGTCGGGTTCCAGGGGATGTCGTAGTTGACCATCAGGTGGCAGAACTGGAGGTTAATACCCTCGCCTGCCGCCTCGGTGGCGACCATCACCTGCTTTTCTTCGGAGTGAAAGTCAGCCTCTGCCTCGATGCGCTTCTCAGGAGCCATGCTGCCATCGATGGTGACCACCGAGAAGCCCCACTCCCGCAGGTTCTCGACCAGATAGTCCAGTGTGTCTTTGGCCTCGGTGAAGATCAGCAGCTTGTCCCCAGTGTTCTTGAGATCCTGCCGCCGCATGACATTTTCCAGCTCACCCAGCTTACGTTCTGGTCCGTTGTCCTCGGTGTGCCGGGCAAGCTCAATCAGTTCCTCAAGCTGCCCTATCTCATATTCCAGCTCCTCGATGTTGCGAGCGACGGTGTAACGCAGCGCCCGCTGTTCGATATCCCAACGCTCACCTTCCGATAGGTCCTCGTCATCATCAGGCACTTCGAGGCGTTCACCTCGCGCCCGATCAAGTAGATCGGGATCCCGCATCACATCGTCTCGGAGCTCAACCAGACGTTGGTAACGATTCTCTAGCGAACAGCGGATCGCCCGTACACTGGAGGCCAAACGGCGCTGCAAGACAATCAGCGCAAAAGTAACATTCCGATTCTCGTCGGACAGTGCTCTGTTGAAGTTCACCTCAACGTAGCGTGTCACCTTTTCATAGAGATCCCATTCCAGCCCATCGAGCTGGTAAGAAATCGTGCGGGAATGGCGTGGCGGAAATAGGGGCCGACCATCGAAGTGTCTCATATCCTCCTTCAGCCGCCGTAGGAATATCGGGTTCTCACTGCGTTCTACCGCCCGGCGTAGGATTTCTTCGTCGGCAAACAGATCGGGATCGACGAGTGAAAGGAGAAACCTGAAGTTTTCCGGATCGCCCTTGTGGGGTGTAGCAGTCATCATCAACAGTCGCTCGGCGCGCTGTGATAGCACCTCACCGAGCCGATAACGCTGGCTACGCTCGACCTTGGTAGGGCTGCGGCGGTAGGCTGACATCTTATGAGACTCGTCAACGATGATCAGATCCCACGTGTCGGCCACTGCCAGGCTATTCAGGACATCAGGCTGCTTGGCAAAGTCAATCGAGACGATGGCTTGGCTGATTACCTGCCAGGTGCGGGCAGGGCCGAGCGTACTGAGCGTGCCACGCTCCACCAGGTCAAAGTGCTCGCTGAACTTCTCCCGCATCTCGCGCACCCACTGGAGTCTGAGGGGGCTTGGAACGACGATGAGCGTCCGGATAACTGCCCTGCGTAGCTTCAGTTCCTTGAGCAACAGCCCGGCCATGATCGTCTTGCCCGCGCCAGGATCATCGGCCAGCAAGAAGCGCAGCGCCGGCTGTGGCAGCATATACTCGTAGACTGCCTCCAGTTGGTGTGGGAGCGGATCGATTTTGGAGACACTCACTGCAAAGAGCGGATCGTATAGATAGGCAAGCTGGATGCGGCGTGCTTCGGTGGCCAACCGGAAATGCGCTGCAGAACCATCAAACGATCCGCTCTCTTCAACTTGGCGTGCTAATGCTTCGATAGCTGCTGAGCTGAGAACGGCACTGTACATCTTGTCCGTTTGAGTGCCTGCGACATACAGCTTGTAGATATCTGCATCAATCTGATCAAGACGCAGAACGCGGACGGGCTCGGGCCAGCGGGAATCGTGCAGTACATCATCGGGCTTCAGTTCACCATATTCCAAAGCCATGCTCCTGTTTTGTTGTCAGATACTACTAGGATCACTGGTCGAGCTTGAGGGAGAGTTCAACGTAACCAGAGCCGTGTTCTTCCATATCATTTTAAGACGGTTGGTATATTTGGGGAAATGGAAATAGGGGAGCCCCGTGCGCACGAGAGGCCTGGATTTCCTTCTCGTTACTCAACTTCTGACAACAAGGTTCAGGGTGGCTGTTATCAGATCCCGAAAGCCCGCTCGCCGCAAGGGAGAGACCAGCGCTTCACGCTAATTACCAACTTCTGATAACACAAGTTAGCAGCACCCCCCTGCTCCAAGAGCGGGATCCGTTGATGTGGAGAGTTACCCATGAATATTAGCAAGACCATTCATGCTGATTGCCTTG
>JAFGMS010000460.1 GCA_016927375.1 Anaerolineae bacterium | reverse complement strand
TAAGGCAATCTTCCCAACTGTATAAAGTACTTTGCGTTGCACTTCTCGACTGGATACAGATTTCCGCCGCAAAGTACTAGTACAGTTAGGCATCAATAAACTCAGGGTGCGGATTACTTCGACGCTCAACTGCTTAAAGACGTGTGAAGTTATTTTGGCTCAACGCGGAAAAGTGGGGAAATGTCACCTAAGTATGCAAGTGAGGTATGCTAAGGCGGAATTCCGTAGGTTGGGTGGCAGCACGAGCAAGTTGATTTCTCGACTATTCTTCTCCTGCTCTACCGGCCGACCGCCACCCAACACGTTCACCAACCCTACTTTTTGTCGTTGAGCCGTTATTTTGAGCAAGTGCTCAATGTTCTCGCGCATGGTCATGACTATGAGCTTATGTATGCCGCGAAACACCCGTCGGCAGTCAATTCTGGGAAAGGGAATTTGAAAACGCTGTGGCTTCTTCACTGCAAACGCTGATCAAAATATTGAGACTGGAACAACAGAAAGGCTACCAGAACAAGGCCGTTATCGGTGGCTTTGCGCGGTTTGCCTATCACTGGGCACGAGAAGCACATGGCCAGGCCAAGACGGATAGTCATCACACACTGGTTGACGAGATTACCAGTCGGCTGCGCACGTATGAGACACTTGATGAGTCTCAGCGGACAGCAGAAATAGAGACGATCATTGCCCTGGCAAGTGGCCAGACACAGGTTGCTGCGCCCCAGCAAGCAGGCAATATCGAGCCCACTATTCCAACCGAACCCCCTGCTGCTGTGAAACCTGAACACCCGACCAGGGACCAGGCGGAGGCAGAACTACCCGATGAGGAACCGCTTACTGAGACCAAAGCACCAGGTCCTTCAACTGGTACCCGGCCAAGAGAACCCGTCACTGCACCGCGTTCCGTTCGGGAGCGGCGGGGTTATGCATGGCAAGAGCCCGCTCCGGTTGATCCCGCTCTGAACAGCCAACTAGAACAACCTCTCTCCCAGCTCCGTGGTATCGGCGATAAACGTGCCGCACAACTGGCCAAGTTGGAGCTTCATAAAGCTCGTGATTTGCTCTTTCACTTTCCTCGCCGATATGACGATTACAGCAAGATGAAGATCATCCAGCAGCTGCAAATCGGTGAGGAAGTCACCGTGATCGGTATGTTTGCCCACATCCAGACGGTCCGGACAAAACAGGACATGACACGCGTCGAAGCTTATTTGGAAGATGAAAGCGGTACACTCCGTCTCAACTGGTTCAACCAACCCTGGATAGCCGATAAGCTCAAAGAAGGTGACATGGTCGTCGTCAGCGGCAAAATTGAGCAATATCTGGGGCGGCTGGTGATGAATTCGCCTGAGCTGGAGCCGCTGGAGAGCGAGTGGCTCCAGGCTGGGCGAATCGTGCCCGTTTACCCGTTGAGCAAGGGGATCACTAACAAGACACTGCGCAGACTGATCAAGAAAGCAGTGGATGCATGGGCGGTGAAGCTTCCCGATTATCTACCGGTAAGCATTCGTGAGAATGCCGATCTGATGGATTACGGTGACGCCATCTCTCAAGCACATTTCCCGGACAACCAGGAAGACAAAGAGGCTGCGCTCCACCGTTTGGCTTTTGACGATCTGTTTACTCTGCACTTAAACATGCTCAAACAGCGCTATCTCTGGCAGAGCCGCCAGGGAACACCACTGGTCGCAGACGATGAATGGGTGAGTGCCTTCCTCCAGTCCCTTCCTTACCAGTTGACAGCCGCACAGCAAAATGCCATCGAAGACATCCGGCATGATATAGCCGGCGATGTTCCTATGAACCGTCTACTCCAAGGGGATGTCGGCAGCGGCAAAACGGCAGTCGCGGCGCTGGCGATGGGAATAGCTGTTGCCAACAATACTCAGGCTGTTATGATGACCCCCACCAGCATCCTGGCCCAGCAGCACTATGACAACCTGCATGAGATATTTGACAACAGTCCTCTACGAGACCACATTATCATTGATTTACTGACTGGGCATACACCGCAAAGCGAACGCGAAGCAATCTATGCCGGTCTGGCCCACGGCTCTATTCATGTAATCGTCGGAACACATGCACTGATCCAACCGGACGTGCATTTTGCCCACCTGGGACTAGCCGTTATTGATGAGCAGCACCGCTTCGGCGTTGCCCAGCGTGGCGCGCTGCGCGATAAAGCAGCAGACGCTAACCCTCACCTGTTGGTCATGACAGCTACCCCAATCCCGCGCACCCTGGCCCTGACTCTGCATGCCGATCTGGATTTGACCATCATCGATGAAATGCCGCCTGGTCGTGTGCCCGTACAGACACGTATCCTTCAACCTAAGGAGCGCGAAAGGGCCTATTCGTTTATCCGTGGCCAGGTCGAGAAGGGGCACCAGGCATTTATCATCTACCCGCTGGTTGAAGAAAGCGACAAGCTGTCGGCCCGGGCAGCCACGGCTGAACATGAGCGATTGCAAAAGATGGCCTTCCCTGACTTGCGTCTTGGTCTGCTGCATGGCCGTATGCGAACCGATGACAAAGATGCCGTCATGACCGCTTTCTATCGTGGCGATATAGACATCCTGGTGAGCACTTCGGTGATCGAGGTAGGCATCGACGTCCCCAATGCCACCGTTATGCTCATCGAGAATGCCAACCGGTTTGGGCTGGCCCAGCTACACCAGCTCAGAGGACGTGTGGGGCGAGGAGGACATGAAAGCTATTGTCTGCTCATGTCTGATAATGCCTTCTTCGAGACAGACGAGCGTTTGAAGGCCATGGAAGAGACAACTGATGGCTTTCGGCTGGCCCAGATCGATTGGGAGATGCGTGGAGCAGGCGACCTGCTTGGCTACCGGCAAAGTGGGTTTGGCGATATCCACTTTGCTAACTTGATGGATGCACGTCTGGTAGAGCAGGTGCAGCGTGAAGCAAGAGCCATATACGAGCACGATCCTGAGCTTCAGCGGCCAGAGCACCAGGCCCTGGCCAAACGTGTCTCGTGTTTAGGCCAACAAGGGGACATCAGTTAGCAACAATTCACCCATTAATTGACTGGCAGGAAACCTTTCCGGACAGGATAAGCCCTGCCCCAGCCAATCATTTCACACGACGAGATATTCATCTGGAGACAATTCGTGATCCGTAGAGCCATCTTCCCGGCAACCTTCGACCCCATCCACCTGGGACATTATGATATTGCCACACGTGCAGCTCGCATCTTTGACGAAGTAGTAGTTGGTGTTTATGATAGACCACTTAAACAACTTCTCTTTCCCATTGAAGAGCGATTCGAAATGACCCGAGAAGTTCTTAAATCAGTCCCAGGCATCCAGGTGGAAAGCTACAGCGGCCTGACCGTCGATTTTGCCCACCGGGTTGGCGCCCAGGTCATTGTTCGCGGATTGCGCGTTTTTTCCGATTTTGAGTTAGAATTCCGTATGGCCTTGGCCAACCATCGTCTTGCGCCGGATATCGAGGTAGTGTGTCTAATCACTGCCGAAGAGCACATGCATCTTTCCAGCAGCACAGTTCGCGAAATCGCGGCCCTTGGAGGAGACGTCAGCTCAATGGTCCCAGCTAACGTTCAGGAAGCACTGGTTGCTCGTTTTCATAAATTGGGCAGAGATGGGGAGCAACCAGTAGATATGGTCTCCCTGCGCGACTAGCGGCCTGGGCCAAGGTGTAGTAAAACTATATTCAGGAATGCAGACTTATTGACTTGTCATCCTGAAAGCCTCTTGCGCAGGCTATCATGGTCAAGTTGGTGAGCTGTCATTTCTCACAGAATTTGGAGAGGAGGCCTGCCTTGGACATACAACATCTGGTGGATCGTTTGGAGGAAATGCTCAACTCCGGTCGTCACCTTCCATTCACCGCCCAGACGGTAGTCGATGAGCAGCACGCGCTTGAACTGATCGATCAGATGCGCATATCAATTCCTGAAGAGATCGAAAAGGCCAAACGTATCCTGCGCGAGCGGGAGCGTGTGATCGCTCAGGCAAATGAGGAGGCTGCCAGGATTCGTGAGCTGGCACACAAGAAAAGTGAAACGCTCATCCAGCGAGACAGCATCACACAGGCAGCCCAGGCACGCGCGGCCAGTATCATCGAGCAGAGCCGCCAGGAAGCTGACAGCATCCGCCGCGACGCAGATCAGTATGTCATGGACGTGCTTTCTGATTTGGAAGATGCGCTCAATCGCACACTGATGGTGGTTCGCAATGGAATCGCTCATGTTCAGACCGAGACAGCAGCCCGTAAACCAGGCGACAAACCTGAGCCCACACCAACCGAGATCGATACGCCCTCGACGCTGGATACCAGCGAGCCAATGCGCATCGAGCGTATCCAGACCAGGCGCGATTAGCAGGTACTGATTCATTCATTGTTATGTAGGAACGCGCTTTACGGGCAAAATCTTGACACCTCCGGCAGGTCCGATATAATCTGGACCTGTGCCCGGCGTCAGGCCGGGTAACTACTGTCAGGATCAGGAGTAGAATCTGTTATGGGTCCGCTACCAAAACGCAAGGTTTCCAAAGGACGGCGTGGGCGCCGTCGCCAGCACGATCAACTACAGCCGTTAAACCTAGTTGCTTGTGAAAACTGCGGCGAGATGAAACTCCCACACACCGTCTGCAAGAGTTGTGGGCACTATCGAGACCGTGAGGTCATCGAAATCAAATGAAGCTGAGCAGAGGAGCATGAGATATCCTCTGTTATCTGCCCGGGCCGTGTTTCTGAACAGGAGCGCGGTCTTTTGTTTTCCTCGATCTAGAGCAGCATCCCCCTACCCCACACAACGTTGGATACCATTCACAAGTTGTGTGTATCGTATCCTTATTGAAACTGACTTGTTGTATAGTTGAGCTTTGTTCTGAATGTGTGAAACTTCCACATGGCGGTTGTGCCAGACATTGGATGTTTACCCATATTCTGACAAGTATTACCATTTACGGAGATTGATTATGCTTGACCAGGCAACAACAGCTTTTGTCTTCCCCGGTCAGGGCTCACAAAGCGTCGGGATGGGCGCAGCATTGGCAGCACAGTGCCCGGTTGCCCGCCAGACATTCGAGGAGGCTGACGATCTGCTCGGCTTCGCGCTGTCAAAGCTGTGCTTCGAGGGACCCGCAGAGACGCTGACCGAGACTATTAACGCTCAACCAGCCTTGTACGTAGCGGGCATTGCCGCAATGCGCTCTTTGTATACAGTTTGGGGCGATACACCTTTCCAGCCCGCCTGTGTAGCGGGTCACAGCCTGGGTGAATTGACCGCTCTGACCGCCGCAGGAGCACTGAGTTTTCCGGATGGGCTGAAGCTCGTCCGCCGTCGAGGTGAATTGATGCAAGACGCCGGCCAACACAGTCCCGGCGGAATGGCTGCATTACTGGGACTGGATCGTGAAGCCGTCGAAGTTGTTTGCACCGAAGCAGCCAAGGCCACAGAAGGCATCGTTGTGATTGCCAACGATAACTGCCCCGGCCAGATCGTCATAGCTGGCGATGAGGCCACCCTTGCCCAGGCCATCGAAGGAGCCACTGCTGCCGGCGCCAGGCGCGCTGTGCGCCTACCAGTCACCATCGCCTCACATTCACCCTTAATGACCCACGTTGCTGATGAATTCCGAGCAGCAGCGGAGGCTATGCCATTCAGCGCTCCTGTCGTGCCGATCATCGGGAATACCCAGGCCAGCCAACTGACCAGTATTGAGGAGATCTGTGCCGAGCTCGGCAACCAACTCATCTCTCCAGTACGATGGACAGAGAGTGTCCAGGTCATGAAAGGCATGGGAATCACGACCTATGTCGAGTTCGGCAGCAAGAACGTCCTGACCGGCCTGCTCAAACGCATCGATCGGGAAGCTGTAGGATACGTGGTAGACACACCGGAAGGCATTGAGGCACTTAAGTAAGAACAGCATCACATTTGAACTCACTTTGAAGCGGTGGTACAATCGCTCCGCTTTGACCTTTGACAACTATCCATGAGGGGAGGAAACGGACAATCATGAAGGAACGAGTCGCGCTGGTCACGGGAGGCTCACAGGGCATCGGTCGCGCCATCTGCGAGGAGCTCAGTCGCCGGGGGGCAACTATCATCGTCAACCACTATCCCAGCGAATCAGATGCAGAGAAAGCCGCGGACACAGTCAAGGCTATCGAGACAGCAGGTGGTAAAGCCATGGCGCTCCAGGCTGATGTCACCAAATCTGACCAGGTAGACAAAATGATTAAAGATGCCCTCGAAGCCCAAGGCAAGATCGACATCCTGGTCAACAATGCAGGGATCACACGAGATACACTCATCATGACGATGGCTGAAGAAGACTGGGATGCAGTCCTGACCACCAATCTCAAAAGCGCGTTCCTGTGCTCAAAAGCCGTGGTCAGGAGTATGATGCGACAACGCTATGGTCGTATTGTGAGCATGAGCTCGGTTTCCGGGATAGCCGGAAATCCCGGACAGACAAACTACAGTGCCAGCAAGGCAGGTATAATCGGATTCACAAAATCGCTCGCCAGGGAAGTCGCAGCTCGCAACATCACCGTGAACGCAGTTGCGCCAGGCTTCATTCCAACTGAATTGACCCAGGATCTGCCCGAAGAACTCAAGCAGGGCTCGCTGGGTTCCATCCCCCTTAAGAGATGGGGTACACCGGAAGAGATCGCCTATGCTGTAGCTTTCCTGGCATCAGATGAAGCAGGTTACATCACCGGACATATACTGTCTGTTGATGGTGGCATGGTCATGGGATAGCCTCCCAGAGGCAGTTATGGAACCACAAGATACCGTTACAATTGCTCCTAGTGTGCTGATCACCATCGCCCGGCAGGCAGCCATCGAGGTCAAAGGAATAGCCCGCATGGGAACCATTCCGATCGATGTCACGCACCTGCTCAAGGGAAACCCTATGGGATCTGGTGTGGTGCTTGAGATTGAGAGGAATCAAGTCTCCTTCGAACTCTACCTGATCGTAAAGCCGGGTGTGAGTATGCGTGATATCAGCCACGAAGTACAACGTTCAGTAACCCGGTCGATCCAGGAACTGGTTGGAATGGAAGTGCTCAAAGTCAATGTCCATATCGAGGATGTCGATTTCACTCCAGATAGTAAGCCGGAGGCCTAACAGGAATCCGGAAACACACGGACTGATTTCTCGTATGAAAACGACCGGCCTTGTTAGATCGGGAAGCCGCTCTTCCGCGAATCCCGACCATTACTGCCGGTTGGAGAGCCAATATCTTGCAAGCACGTCGTAAAGTTCGCAACCTGGTACTGAAAATCCTCTACGAGGTTGATTGTTCAGCACATCCTGTTGAGGATGTATTGAGCAGGTATCTGGCAGAGGAGGAATTTAGTGAAGATGCTGTGACATTCTCACGGCATCTTCTTTATGGCGTGCTCGATCATCAAAGCGAGCTCGATAAGCTTATCCATGAGCATGCACCTGAATGGCCGGTGGAACAAATGGCACTTATCGATCGCAACATCCTCCGCATCGCCATTCTTGAATTGACTACCTTTGCCGAAACTCCTCTCAAAGTAGCCATCAACGAAGCAGTCGAGCTGGCAAAGACCTATGGCAGCGACAGTGCTCCGCGCTTCATCAATGGCGTATTGGGTGCTCTGGCCAGCAAGAACGCCGATTTAATTGTGCCTCATCCTTCCAAGAGCAAGGGATCGGCGCAGTCGAGTGAATGAGCTGCCGAAGGCTCCCTTGAAAATAGCAACGAGCAATGAGGCACGAGCAACGAGTTAAAAAGACATTATCACGATTAAATTCTCCAAGCGGGAAAAGAGCCATATTCTGAGTGTTACTGCGCCTCAGCAAAATTAAACCGTGATAATGTCTAAAGCTTTGTGCTTTGTATGTGCCTACTGCTATCACAAGCCTCAGCATAACCGGCCTTCGCCAATTCTGTCATTCCCACGAAAGCGGGAATCCATACGCCACAATCACTTACAAGCCGCTGCTATTTTCACTCCCATTGGCGAGCTTTTGCTCATAGACCACTCCTCTGAAAATAGTTGTTAGTGATTGGTAACAACGTCTTGCCTCGATGGGAATGTTTTGAGTAACGAGCATCGAGCATCAAGAGACAAGTGCTATTATCCTCACCGATATGTCCTGTTATCTCCACCGATATATCCTGTTATCTCCACAAGTGTCAACATGATATCACCACCAGGCTTCCAGCGACGGCTTAATACCGTTCCGACCTTCGCAGCAATGACAACCGGTTTGCACAGCCGGAAAAGGACAATGATCAATAATGGGCTCTCAAGTGAACACATATCAGCGATTCCCTCTTTGGAGGTTTGCCGCTGGGATTACTGATGCAATCTTCTGGTTTTTTTCTCTGCGCTCTCGGCGTTCTCTGCCGCGAAACACCAGTGTTCCGAGGCCTAAGTAAACCCTTAGTTGTGGCTTGCCATGGAACACTTAAACAGTTGGGCAAGAAGCGCATTCTAACTCCGGGTCTATTTAGACCCAACTGTACTAATCCTCTTGCACGATCGGAAGTAGGGACTAGAATTATGGCAGTTGACCACCATCCACCACACTCTAGGAGAGACTATGGCGCGCACACGCGTATTGATCATGGGGGCCGCCGGACGCGATTTCCACAATTTCAACGTGTTCTTCCGCAATAATGAACAATTCGAGGTCGTCGCCTTTACTGCGACACAGATACCGGGCATCGAAGGCCGCACATACCCGCCAGCCTTGTCCGGCGAGCTCTATCCTCAGGGTATCCCTATTCATGAAGAAAAAGAGCTGGCACAGCTGATCAAGGCACACAGCATCGAGCGGGTAGTCTTTGCCTACAGTGATGTTTCTCATGAGACGGTCATGCACAAGGCCTCCCAGGTCCTGGCAGCCGGCGCGGATTACTGGCTGATGGGGCCAAACACCACGCAGATCAAAAGCAGCAAGCCGGTTGTATCGATTGGGGCAATCCGGACGGGCAGCGGTAAAAGCCAGACAACCCGCCACGTCGCTGCAGCACTGCAGAAGATGGGCTATAAAGTGGTCGCCATCCGCCACCCCATGCCCTACGGTGACCTGGCCAGCCAGGCCGTGCAGCGCTTTGCCACCTACGACGATCTTGACAAGAATGCATGCACAATTGAAGAGCGTGAGGAATATGAGCCGCACATCGACCGCGGGATAGTCGTCTATGCAGGTGTGGACTACGAAGCAATTCTGCAGCAGGCGGATCAGGAGGCCGATATCATTCTCTGGGATGGCGGCAACAACGATCTGTCTTTCTATGTGTCCGACATGCACATCGTGGTTGCCGATCCCCACCGGCCGGGGCATGAGCTAAGCTATCATCCCGGCGAAGTCAACTTACGCATGGCCGACGTGATCGTGATTAACAAAGTCGACACGGCCGATTATCACAACGTCATGGCCGTGCGAGCGAGTGCTCAGGCTGCCAACCCGCAAGCAGTCATCATCGAAGCTGCTTCTCCTATCTTTGTGGATAACCCACAAGCGGTCCGGGGCAAGCGCGTGTTGGTCATCGAGGATGGGCCAACCCTCACGCATGGCGAGATGGCTTACGGCGCCGGCGTGGTGGCAGCACAGCGATTTGGCGCCGCTGAAATGGTCGATCCCCGCCCGTTTGCCGTTGGCTCCATCCGGGATGTCTACGCCAAGTATCCAACCACTGGGGCCGTTCTTCCGGCAATGGGTTATGGCAGCAAACAGATATCGGAGCTGCAAAAGACCATCGATGCATCAGATGCCAATTTGGTCATCATGGCCACACCGATTGATTTGCGCCGGGTGATTAGCGTCAAGAAACCCATAGAGCGGGTCCGTTACGAACTTCAACCCCTCGGCTCGCCGACATTGGCAGACTTGCTGGCAGAGAAGTTCGCCAGATGATCCCTCAATGCATCCGGATAGTATAGATTTACCGCAGAGAACGCCAAGATCGCAGAGGAAATAAAGAAAAAACTCTGCGTGCTTTGCGAGCTCTGCGGTGAGGAATAGCTTAGTCGTGAAAAATGCGAAAGTCCAAAACTCTAACAGAAGCTCAGTGGTCAGCCTAAAGTCATAGAGCGAAAGTCGCCAATCAAAAGACAACACCCAAGAAATGATGACTAAATGCCGAACGCCGATCGCTTGCCCGTCTTACTTATCGTAACGCGGCTTACCGGTAGGCTTTGCCTTGCCCTCGACAATCCGACCCTCTTTCGGCTTCTCTTCCGTGGCTTCGCGCATAAATTTCTTGATCCCGGTCCAGACCGTGCCGGTCACAAAGCTATCGGCTCTCGTCATCAGGTTCTTAATCACGACCAGGATATCCTGATCGCCGTCCCAATACTGGCGCAGAACATCCTCGCCGGCCTGCCCCATGGCTGCGACGACACGGTTGAGGGCAATCACGGCTACAATAGCATCATCGATGAGCCCCGCAGGTCCCATCACCATCTCAGGCATCAGGTCGATAGGGCTGATCACGTAAGCCGAGGCCGCGGCAATCTCAGCTTTGAGCGCACCTGAGACGCGCGGATCACCCATCAGCCGGACAAACAGCGCCATCAAATCCGGGATAAGCAGGATGTAATTGGTCGCCTCTTGTCCAGCGCCCGTGCCCTGTGCCCAAGAGACAATCCTGCCTCGTACACGCTGATAGAAGTCCTGAGCCTGAAGTGAATTGAATTCGGTGGTGCGCTCAGGCATCACCGGCTTGGGATCGACTGAGGGTGGTTTGTCAATACTCAGATAGTTGTAGTCTACACCCCGAATAGGATCGGAACCCCAGGGGGCCGGACCGAGATCGTTTTTCTTGCTATCTTGATCGCTCATACATTTCCTCTCTCGCAGGTAAGCTTTCAGCAATCAGCTGCCGGCTCTCAGTTTTTGATCTGAGATACACACCACGATTGGTTGCATCACCTCTTACCATACTGTACGCATAGCTCGCAGAACCAGTTGCGGCGCCGGAACGCTGAGATTACGTTGGCAGTGCGTAACTTTCTTAGGCCCCGTGCATTTTGGTACTGTAGCATGGATTTCCACCACAGCACAACTTCCCCAATCCCCACGTGGAGCCGATCTGCTTACCTGCTGGCATCATTACAGCGTCTCCTTGAACACTCCCGCTAGGCAAAACCACTCACCTCGCCTACCCTGTTTTGTTTTCCCGTCCGTTCTTTTCTGCAATGAGCTCTGGGGTAACAAATTTCACGCCGAGGGAAATTGTGTTTTCCCCGGCGTGAGACTGTGATTTGTAGGCTGGTAAAGCAACTTTCTAGGCTGGAAAATCAAGTTTGTAGGCTAGAAAAACAATTTTCTAGCCTAGAAAATACAGGTTCCCAGGCTCAAAACCGAGCTCGCAGCGGCTTCTTCGGTGACAGACAGGACGAGATGGGTAGAAGCTGCAAAGCAGCAATGAGCCTATCGCAACGCAAGGCATCAGCCAGGCTGGACAGCCTGCTCCGCCTCAGCACGTTCACGCATCTGGGCACGCAGCACTGCAACATCACGTGGCACCAGGTAAGCACCGACAGAATAGAAAATCGTACACAGCACCCAGGTGGAGATACAGATCAGCAAAAAGGCCGTTTTCAAATCATACTGCCTAGCGATCAGACCTGCCAAAAACGGCGCGGTCGCGGCACCGGCATTCTCGATGAAAAGCTGGATGGCCAACGCCGTGCTGCGAACTTCCGGCAGCGTAATATCATACACAGAGGAGATCATGTTCGGGGCAGAGAATGGCATGAAGATGGCGGTAGCGGACAAGAATACAAAGAACATCAGGCGATTCTCGGGCGGTGTGGTCAGCGCAAAGAAAAGAAAGACAGCCCCCAACAACACTGCGACCGACGATACAAGCATGCGTCCACGCGGCGTGCGGCGGAATGCCGCATCGCCGGCAGCACCACCGATGAAATACCCGGCAGACAGGATCAGAATGACGGTCGACATGGTGATCAGAATCTCATCGCTCGAGTACCCGCGCTCCGTTTCAAGATAACGGAATATCCAATAGGTGATCACCTGCCAGGGGAATACACCAAAGAAGCCCTGAACAAACAGAAGCAGCAAGGTCGGCTTGCGAAACAGCCTCTTGGCAGCATCCAGGTCGAATTTGTGGATGCCGATCTCCGCCAGCTGCGCCAACTCCGGCTCACCAGCACCTCGCTGCGGTTCACGGACGCCCAGAAAAATCACCACGGCAAGCAAAACACCCAAACCACCGGTGATATAGTAAACGTTGCGCCAACCGATCACCCCACCCATTACCAAAGCCAGCACCATCCCCATCAAATAGCCTAATGGGCCGGTGAGCTGCAGCAGCCCATAGATCTTCCCACGCACCTGAGGACCAAAATAATCGGCAATGATGCTGTGTAGGCCAGGATAGCTGGAGTCATCGATGCCCGTCGAGGCGCGCGTAGCCAGAAAGGTTCCATAATTGGGCGCACTTGCATTGAGAGAAGTGGTCAAGCCCCAGATGAGAGAGGCCAATGCCAACAGCTTGGCACGGGCATAGCGATCATACAGATAGCCCCACACCGGGTAAAGAATTGCCCCAACCAACAATGCCCCCGTCGATACAGCGCCCATCTGCGCCTCATCGATACCAAAGGTCTCCATGATTGGCGTCGTGAGCGGGCCAATCAGGAATTTGTCAGATTGGTGCAGCAGCATGAAAAGAAAGAACACAGCTACGACGAACCAACGATGCTTAGATGACGTCATGGTGTCTCCCCTGGAGAGTTTTCAAATACAAGCTGCGATTTATCGTCATAAAATAGTAGGCTCAAGTTGGTTTGCAGGCAAGTTCAGTCTAGCGGGACATCAACAAACTGGCCGGCCGGGTTGCCGGCCACGTCCAGGATATCGACGTTGATGATCTTCTCTTCATCAAATGTGTACATTCCTGTCCGGACTAAGGCTGCATCCGGCAGGTCATCCAACTCGAACCACAGGTAAAGCGTATCGCCTTCTCGCCAATAACATCCCGGCCAACTGGAACGATCTGCCTGATCAATACGGTTCCCATCCCCATCGAGCAAATGGGCAAAGACCTGATAATCCTGATCCGTCGGCCCGGTGAGCCTCCAGGCCAGCACCAGGATACGCCCATCTCTTGCATAACCCTCCAACACAGCACCATTGGCCAACCGGACAGGATCGACTGTTACGGTCTGGGCTGCCAGCGATGAGCCATCGACAGCCCGCAGCAGGTAGACGCTGTCACCAGGCCGCTGAGGGAAGATCTCACCCCCATAACTACGCCGCCAATAGTCTCCAGGAGGACTGCTCTCAATCGTAGGGGAGAGCAGTACCAGCTCCAGTGCATCTCCGGCAGGGACAACGACGGTGCGCCTCCCATCGACGGCGCGCACATCAGGAACCCGATCCAGCAGAACACTCCAGACCGCAGGCTCTTGATCGTAATCAGGGATCTCACCCTCGCTTACAATCAGCACGTCTGCCGGGCTCTGCTCCAGGATGGCGCTGCGTACGTCCATCAGCAAGTGCAAAGGGGTCCCAAAGCCGCCGGGCGTGAAGTGTGTATCCAGGAAGCGTATCAAGCCGGCAAACATCACTACCTGCAAAACGACAACTACACCAGTGACCACACTTCCGGTGGCTATTATGCCTCGCCTCACAGCCGGGGATTGGCCCCGTCGGCATAGGGCATCGAAGCCCACCCCGAACAGGATGTAGGCAGCAGGCATCATCGGGATAAGGTAGTGAAGCTGGACAGGTGTCCACTGCCAGGTAAAAGCAAGGATCGGCAGCACCAACCAGGCAACCAGGAGGATGTCTTCACCGCCTGCAGCCACACGGTGATGAGATACCACGCCCTCTGCTGTAGAGGCAGCCGGCTTGTCGCTCCTCTCCAGTCTGGCGGTACGAAAGACGCCGAACCTCCGCCACACCAACCACACGGCAGAAAGCACTGCACCCAATGGGATTAGCTGAAAGATTGGATAGGCATTCGGCACCGTAGTCAAATAACTGCGGAACTGATCCGGCCCTGCCAGAGCATGCATCTGCGCGCCACTGACCAGCAGCCGGGCATAGTCAAGTGCTGTCCCATCGACCACCATAGACCACGAGCCGCCTCTACCAAGGATCTTTTGAGCCATATCGTGAGAGAACAGCCCCGCCCGACACACCCCAAACAACACAGGCAGGCCAGTCAGCAACGCGATCCCCATCCCCACACCAATCTCTGAAAGAAGACGCCTGGGTGATCTTGCTTGTTTCCTGTCTTGCCACAGCAAAAGCATCAACAGGCTAAGGGGAAGTAGTGTAAAGGCCCCATAATGAATTTGCACTGTCAGCGCCAACAGCGGCCAGTGCACAATCTTTGCCCAAAGTTTGCCCTCTTTGAAGCCCAGCAGCCCAGTCAGAATGGTTGCGACAACAAAAGCCGGCAGCAAATCCTGCGCCCAGATCTTGCGGGAGAAAAGAGCTGCCCACGGCCCCGCTGCATAGAGGAGCCCCGCCACAGCAGCCGCTCTTGCGCCGAAGAAGCGGCGGGTCAGCCACCACGTCAAACCTACCGCCACCACGTTCAGCAGACCCACAAACAGCGTGGCAGCAGTGCCGCTGTCATCGACCAAATAAGGAAGGGCAAACAGGTACGCATTGATCGGTGGGTTGGGTATCCCCACCGACGAAGTAATACCCAACAATGGCACATCACGCCCACGTGCCAGGTCCAGAGCCAGGCGAGCCAGGTTAGCCTCATCCCGCTTGAATTCAGTAATCCCCGGAGCGCCAAGCCGCAGAACGGCGGCCAGGATCAAGATAATAACCAGTGCAGCCAGCTCCAGCCTGGCTTGCGGGATCTGCATCGACGGCCGGGATTTCATCATAGGGGAATGCCTCTGCGTATTGGGGGAGATTGTATGTGGCCGGGCTCAAACCCGCTGCACAAATTGGTGGCTGGTGTCTGCCCCAGACGCATCGATCAGCAGCTCAAGCGCATGAGGCAGCACCGGATATAGAGTCTCCAGATTCTCTTTGGCGGCTTTGGGGCTGCCGGGAAGGTTGACAATCAGAGTTTGCGCGCGGATGCCGCACACAGCACGCGACAGCATCGCATGAGGGGTCACACGCAGGCTGGCCGCACGCATCGCCTCCGCCAGCCCCGGCGCCTCACGTTCGATGACAGACCGCGTTGCCTCCGGGGTTACGTCACGCGGAGAGAAACCCGTCCCACCTGTAGTGATAATCAAGTTCAGGTGCCGCGCATCGACCCAGCCGATCAGTATCTTCTCGATTTGCGCAGTCTCATCAGGAACGATCTCCGTCTCAGCCACCTCCCAGCCCAGCCGCTCCTCGATGAGACGCTCGATCAGTGGGCCGGAACGATCCTCATATTGCTGGCCGGAAGCCCGGTCGCTGACCGTCAGGATGCCGACGCGCACGCGCCCTTACTCCTCTTCTTCCAGCCCAAGCAGTTCACGCCAGGCAGCATGCGCCCCATCCTGAATGCCATTCTCGGTGACTCCGTAGTAAATATGCACAGTCCCGTTGAGACGTTGAGCCAGATCGTAGTGCATCTTACTGCCGTGTTTGTACTCCCGGATCAGCGAGATATCTCCGTGCCAGCCCAGCTTGTCCACATCAACAGTGTGATCTTCAACCTGGGTAATGGCATAATGCCACAGCTTGCGTGCCGATCCGCGCGTCACGTTACGGACGATGTTACCATTGCGCAAATCCCGAACATGATGGTAAAGAATTTTGTTGCGCTTCTCAGTAGCGATCACCTCCACACCTGTGCGAGGAGGCTCAACATAACCAACGGGCGACACACCCATGTCCTCCGTCTCGGCGTCCTCCGGCTGAGCAGCTACCGCTTCTTGTACTTGAGGACTACGCAACACAAGCTGGACAATTTCATCACGTACCGCCAGGCTGGTCTCTGTCTCATCTCGAACATAGATCTTGTAGTCATCAATGGCATAAGGCGGCTCACTCCCAGGAGGCACCTGGACTCGGATCACCGATACACCTTGTGTCTTCAGCACATCTACCTGAGCGTCAATGGGTGGGGTCATCTTGCTCTGGATCTCACTCTTGAGTTGCTCCACCGCACGGTTAATATTGGAAACACCTACCGGCTTGGCTTTTGCATCGGCAGAAACACCCACATAGAGCGTTCCACCATTGGTGTTAGCAAAACCACACACATCAGCAATGACGCTGTACAACCGCCCGCCCCGCTGAGCCATACTCTCATGGAAAGACTGCACAATCGAAGGGCCTTCCTGGCGGGCCGCCAACACATGATCGTAAGGTGCCGTGCTCCCGCGATAGGGCCGCGTGCGAGCAAAGTCATTGCCGGAGAAGACCTCATAAATTGCCTCGAAGCTTAGCTCCGGCAGTTGAATTTCAGTGACACGCTCACCCAGACCGAGATTCTTGGCATTGCGCGGGTCCCGATCCAGACGATGTGCATCAGAGGCCTGAATACACCGCATGCGCCGAGGATACTCCGGCTTGGACCCATCAAAGAAACGAGCCGTGGTGTGCCTCCCACGACGATCCAGATCGGTGACTTCCAGGGCATGCAAATTCAGGTCCTGGGTATAAGCAATACGAGTCTGGCCACCAAAGGACAACCCTCGCATGGCCACGCCATGGTTGGAGTTTGCATGCGCAGCAATGACAATCCCACCAGCCTGCCGGATAGCCGCGTAGGCCGTCAAAACATCGGCAGAGGCGCCCACATTCGTCTCGCCGCTGTCCAGCGCCTCAGGCGGAATATTCAAATCCAGCAGCAGATGTTCGAGATATCTCACGTCAGTTTGCGGAGCAAATATCCCCAATATATGAAATCCGAAGGTCGCCGTAAACTCGAACCCCGGTAAGATCATCATGGTCTGAAAGAGACGATGATATTCATTAAGGCGACGTTGCTCATCAACGTTGATACGTTCCAGACTTTCCAGTAGCTCAAGCTGGTGGATTTCCTCAAGTACCTCATGATAGCCCTGGACAGTATTGTGATCGGTGAAAGCTATAATGTCGAGATTGCGACGCTCGGCCTGTTGAAGAATATCCATATAAGTCACATCCGCCTGCTGGTAATCCTTCGAAGCAGGCGTGTGGATGTGCAAATCCATCCTATACCATTGCAGGGAATTTTTCTTCTCTTTCGACTTCACTCGTCGTTATTCCTCTCTTGAAAATAGGCTTGCAGCAGGAGGAATGAAGCATGCATCAAAAGCCATTTTCATATCCCCTATGATGAGTCCTGGCCCAGTGACAACGTTCTCGCAAACAGAAATGACCCAGTGATCAGAACCGATGCCTTCACCAGGATTCTTCTTCCTCATCATATGTGGCGTCCTCCAGCAGTCTTTGTAAGACATCGACCAGCTCACTGGGATCAAAGGGCTTAATCAGGAACCAATCTGCTCCCGCATCCATCGCCTCATTTTCACGGTTCAAGCCTGAGGTCATTACAACTGGCAGCTGATACAACTCCGGATCAGCGCGCAACTGCACAACGAAATCCGATCCCTCTCCATCAGCCAGATGATAATCCACCAGGAATGCATCTGGTGGATCTTCCACCGCTCGCTGATATGCCGTCGTGCCTTCAGCAACAGAGATTACTTCAAAATCATCAAGCTCCAGAAGAGTCTTCAACAAGCTGACGGTCAGCTTGTCATCATCAACAATCATCACTTTATAGGACACTATTCTACCCTCTTATCCTTTTTTTGATCTGGTTGGGTCTTGGCCCGCTTACGGGTCTTGGCAGGCTTCGATGATCCGGCAGGCTTACTCAGCGCATGCTCAAGCACCTGATCAACGCGCTCCACCAAGACAAACTTCATCTTCTCACGCACCTCTTCCGGAATATCATCGATGTCTTTTTCATTCCGTTTAGGCAAAATGATGGTATCGAGGCCAAAACGATGAGCGGCCAAAGCCTTTTCCTTCAATCCTCCAACGGGCAGCACCTGGCCGCGCAGCGTAATCTCGCCGGTCATAGCAACATTACCGGAGACAGGCCTCTGGGTCAGCAGCGATGCCAAAGCAGTCGCCATCGTAATCCCGGCCGATGGGCCATCCTTTGGTACAGCGCCGGCCGGAACATGCAAGTGGATATCATGTTTACTAAACCACTTTTCACCCAAACCAAGGTCACCTGCTCGCGAACGGACATAGCTCAAGGCTGCACGGGCGCTCTCCTGCATAACATTACCCAGTTGGCCAGTCAAAACGAAGCCCTTACCACCAGGCATTTGGGCCGCCTCAACGAAAATGATATCACCGCCAACCGGCGTCCAGACTAAGCCGGTAGCAACGCCAGGAACATTGGTCCGCTCCTCAACTTCGGCCAGGTAGTGATACTTAGGTTTACCCAAGAACTCTCTGACAGCCTTTACCCCAACTGTCGTTTTGCCGGTCTTGCCCTCGGCGATGCGCGTAACGACTTTGCGGCAAACCGCGCCAATCTCACGTTCAAGGTTACGGACACCTGCCTCACGCGTATGGTCGCGAACAATAGCCAACAGGGCTTCGTCTGTAAACTTGATCTCTTTCGGACGCAAACCGCTCTCTCGGATCTGGCGAGGAACAAGGTACTGGGAAGCAATACGTATCTTCTCAGTCTCAGTGTAGCCGGAAAGATGCAAAATTTCCATGCGATCACGCAGCGGACCTGGGATCGGCTCAAGCTGGTTGGCCGTCGTGATAAACATCACCTGGGAGAGGTCAAAAGGGACATCCAGATAGTGATCACGGAACTCGGAGTTTTGCTCGGGATCGAGAACTTCTAATAGTGCCGAGGCCGGATCGCCTCGGAAATCCATACCTAGCTTGTCGATCTCATCCATCATGAACACCGGATTGCGCGTTCCCACCCGCCGGAGGGTTTGAACGATGTT
This sequence comes from Anaerolineae bacterium, assembly GCA_016927375.1. Taxonomy (GTDB): domain Bacteria; phylum Chloroflexota; class Anaerolineae; order Aggregatilineales; family UBA3940; genus JAFGMS01. Next base: position 34,159 of record JAFGMS010000460.1, on the reverse strand, counting down.
ACCAGGCATCGCACCAATGTATGTGCGCCGGTGCCCCCGGATCTCGGCTTCATCGCGTACGCCCCCCAGACTAATCCGAATGAATTTGCGTCCCATGGCCCGTGCAATGGACGCACCCAGCGAGGTCTTACCCACACCAGGAGGACCCACAAAACACAAGATCACACCCTCACGCTCGCGGCGAATATGATCGGTGGGCACAGCCTTCGATTTACGCCTCGGGCCCCGCTCCTTGCGCAGTTTACGCACAGCCAGGAATTCAAGAATACGCTCTTTGACATCCTCGAGGCCATAATGATCTTCGTCGAGCACTTTACGTGCATGTGCAATATCGAGGTTGTCATCAGTAATGACCTTCCAGGGTAAGGAGGTAAGCCAGTCCAGATAGGTACGAATCACACCATACTCGGCGGCAGCAGTCGGCAGCTTGGACAACCGTTCAAGCTCGCGGCAGGCTTCTTTCTCTGCCTCCTCCGGCATCCCCGACTGCTCGATCTTCTCTCTGATCTCATCTACCTCAAGCTGCTGCTCATCCCCCTCCCCCAACTCACGCTTAATAGCCTTGAGCTGCTCCCGGAGGATGTACTCACGCTGCACTTTGTCGATCTCGGTCTGGGCATCAGCCTGGATCTTGCGGCCCAGCTCCAGAACCTCCAATTCCTTGCCCAACAAAGTCATCAGCCGGTGCAGTTTCTCCTGGACGCCGTCGATCTCCAGCATGTTCTGGGCGTCCTTGAGATCTATTCGCATATAGGTAGCAATTGTATAGACCAATTGTAGAGGATCTTCCAGCCCCAATGTGGAAGATAACAAATCACCTGGGAGATTAGGACTAAGCTCACCCATCCGGCGGAACTGCTCGCCAATGTTACGCATCAAAGCTTCAATCTCAATGCCCGTCTCAAGCACTTCAGGACTGGGTTCAACCCGGGCTTTGAGATAGGGCTCAGTCGCAGTGTACTCCTTGATATCAAAACGGAGCAACCCCTGGACTAACAATCGGAGAGTCCCATCCGGTGCACGGAAAAGGCGATGGACAGCAGCCAATGTCCCCACTTTGTGGATCTCATCAGGACCAGGTAACTCATTCTCGGGATCGTGACTTGCAACCAGACCTATTAACCGATCCCCCGAGACGACATCATCGACCAGATGCACCGACCGGGGCTGCCCGATCATTAAGGGAACGACTGTTTGGGGATATACAACCATGCCACGAAGTGGCAAGATGGGCAGTTCTTGAGGGATTCTTGGCAGCCCATCATCCTCCGTGAGCGCCAATGCACTTTGATCATCCTCGTCAGAAGCCTTGACCAACTCAGTAGTGTCCAGCTCTTCTTGCCGTTTCTGTTCGATTTCTTTGTTCAATCGCTTTTTGTCACTGGGTGACATAGTGTCTCTCTAACGCCCGGGAGCCGGGCTGAAAATCTGCTACAACACAAACATACAACAGGGCTTCCTCTTGGGCTAAGATTCGAAAATTCACTTTGGATGTGTGGCCCTCACGCTCACCTTCGGGCAGAAATGAAAATGCCCATTCAAGCAATTCACGCATAGATACTACATAGCCACCTTGGTATACCCTAATCTATCTACGAATCTCGGTCTGCTGCAACAACATTTATCTTGTGTGGCTCAGCACGCGGTAGCTCTACTTTCAGGAAACCATCCTCATAATGCGCAACGATTTGATCCTCGTCAACAATCCATGGCAAGGTCACCTCAGTACAGAACTCACCATATCGGATTTCAAATTGATGGTAGGCAACATGTCCCTGATCTTTAGGGGATCGCACACCACTGATGGTCAAACGTTGACTGGTAAAGGTTACGTGAAATTCGCCAGCCTGCATCCCAGCAACTTCAACCACCACGGTCAGCAAATCGTCATCAACCATTACGTCGGTCGGTGGACGCCAGGCATGGCTGTGCCGCACGAGGAGTAGCTGCTGGCCACTCTTTAGTACGTGATAATGTACTTCTGCCGTTTCCACCTGTTGCTCGTGGTTGCTATCATCCACCACTATCACGCCTTTCCCTGTACCTTGTCCAGCATTCTTATACTGCGTATCTTCCGAGAACAAACCTGTACTTGGCACTCCAACCGAGAACGCGCGTCCTGCCGGCGAGAACCGAACCAGCTTTCACCCCCCGTGACAGGTATCCAACCCTCTTGCACCACACAAAACCTTTCCTGGATGTACGGTCCTGCCATACCCCTTCTCAAAAGTCAAGGAACAAATCGACATTTCACTCTACAGTTATCGACAGACTTTATCGGGCATAAGCATGTGATGCAAATACTTTCCTGAACTTTCGCCGATTTTGGGTTTAGGCCCTTTTCTCACCACAGAGAGCGCAGAGAAAGAGCCAAAATTCTGTGTGCTCTATAGCAAATCTGAAGCACAAACTATGCGTATTTCTAAAAAGGCGATAACTACTCAGCTACCTTGCGCTTCCTACTGTAGCTATAGGTTGCGTAAAAGGTAAATATGTAAAACGTGAGACGTGACGAGTATCCAGTCTGAGTTTACAAGTCACAGATCGAGGCTTGAAAAGCTGAAAAGCTAAGAGCCAACGGCTAAGAGCTGAGCAATTACAAAAGGCGAAACTACAGTACATTCTGAAACACTTGGACAGCTGGATATCGCAATGTGCCTTCACCGCCAAACCACTTTGCCCCAACTAGGCTAAGATGATTCTGATTTTACCACAGGCAAGCGGGGCACCCAAAGATGATGGCAGTATTCTTCTGGATGAGAAAATCCCCACCGAGAGACTGGATGTCATAGAACCGAGACACAAAAGGAAGCAGCAACGACTTTGACAATGTCAACTTTAGCAACCTCTCGATGTTGCTATGCTCAAAGAGGCGCTCTTCGTTCCAGTTCCGTCGCTACTTCGTCGATCCTTCGTTTGAAAGCACAAGCAGCCGCTCCTGCCCATTCCGGTTGCTCCAGGAAACTTGACATTGTCGAACTACTCAGCTATCGTCGGTCAGCAGGTGATTGTCGCCACAGCAAAAACAAAAGATATGTCGGCGCGCCAAAGCGTTGGGATATATCTTCTTCAGTCCAAAAAGGATTCAAAGCACAGATTTCGGTAGCACGCGAAAATAGCGTGGTTGATAGGTGCAGGACGCTGAACCTCACCCCCTGCAACGCTGGCTGATAGCTATGCCGGCGACGTCCCCCTATCCGCCAGGCGGATAGGGGACGCAGATCGCGCATCGAGCTGCTACGCTTCTCAGGGGTGATGTTATGAGCGCCAAACCGGGCTTGGTCGGCTTTGTCTCCGTCATTCCCGCGTGCTACCCAGATTTCACGGATTGCATAGATTAGTCTGGCTTCATCCGTGTAATCTGTGTAAGCCGTGGTTTGAGTTGAAATTGATGCTTGTGGCGTCCCAACACTTTGGCGTACTAACCAAGATATCAATGGCCCGTCCGGCCTCGACACTTATGAAGGTAGCAGAGACTTCTGATTATCTCGCCGTGTGCTCGGCGGTGAGCATCTAGCCCGCACGCAGTATAGCTGGCTAAGAGTATTGAGACAATCATCGCGAAACGGATGTCAGGCCAAGCTCTTCTTCCGCTGCATCGCACAAGGATTTCCCACCAGCGGCAAGCCACGCAACAAGCGTCGGGCTGCTATCCCACCCAGCAGAAGCCTCCCGATAGATACCACTCCCCCAACGATAGTAGCTTTGTGTCTCGTGAGGCCAGTCCTCGTAATCACGAGAAATCACACCGTACCCGCCGTTATATCCTGCAAGGGCCAACCCGGCATGCCCATTCGATAGCTCCAGGCCTCCGGCAAGAAAAGCCAAACCTCTTTTTGCATTTGTATCGGGATCAAAGGGATCTTCGCCCTCTTCAAAGTGGAAAGGCATTACCTGAAAAAGGCTCGTGGCCCCTACACTGGACATAGCTTCCGGACCACCACAAGACTCGATTTGCATGACAGTAGCAGCAAGATTGGGATCAATAGCATAATCCGCCGACCATTTCAGCAAATCGTCCTTCCAATATTGGACAGACGGCATGAAAATGGGCGAGAGAGTAGGCTCAGGAGCAGGACGCCGACTGGCAGCTTCATACAGCCTCGAGGTCGCTACATCGGCGTCTTCCTCAGAATATGGCAAAGATGGAAAATGAAGAATGGTCTCCGACGCACTGCCCAGCAACTGAGCTACCACACTGAAGCCAAACACAGCCAACGCAACAAAGAACAAAATCTCAAGCCACAAGGTTCTTAGAGATGGCTTCGATTTGGGTCGCTGAGTAGTAGTCTTGCCCCTGCTTTTTGCTTTTGATTTTGATTTCGAAGACACTATATCGAGCTCACAAGAACATATGTTCAGGCACAGTTCGTTGATTTTATCATGCAGGCAGAGGATAGTCAAGGTTGCCCTCCACGTACAATAGAGTAGAATGTAGTCACGGAAAACAAACCAGTCAAGTTGCCTGTAACCCAACACACGCAGGATGATCTTGCTTAATACAGGAGAGAAAGGGAGGTACTTGATGGAAGAGCTGATCAAATTACTACGGAGTGTCGAGTTGTTTGCAGGCCTAAACGATGAACAACTCGGGAAAGTAGCTGCCATTTTTGAGGAGCGCCAGTACAAGCAAGGTGAGGTTGTTTTCTCGCAAGGAGACCCAGGTGATCGACTCTACCTGGTCCAGGCCGGGTTTGTCGAAGTCATCGCCAAAGAGGAGGGCCAAGAAAAAGGACGCACACTTGTCAGCCTGGGACAGGGACAGTCTGTTGGCGAGATGGCACTCGTTGATCAAGGGCCACGCTCGGCCACGGTGCGTGCTGTCAGCGACGAAACTGTCATTGCCTCAATATCGCGAGCAGCGTTCGAGCAGCTCTGCGAAAGTGATACCGCCATTGGCTACCGGGTTATGCGCAATATTGCTATAGACATTTCCTTCAAGTTGCGCCACCAGACTCTGAGCCGTTCCTGATGTCGGGTGCGACAGCCTGACACACCTGGCAAGGAAAGGAGCAAGGGATGATCTACAAAGTCAGCTATGTGGTAGTCGGAGGTGAGCACCCGGGGGCCATCGCCAACGTGGAAAAGCCACCCCAGGTAGGGGATCGCGTGAAGCTCGGCAACAATGACTTCGAAGTTATCGAGATTCTTGAGTTGATGCCCCCACGGGGTGAATTCAGCTTCCTCCATGCAACCTGCAAGATGGTTGGAGACTAGTACGGTTGGGCAGAAATAGCCCGGTAGTAAAGATGTCTTTCATACCCAACTGTTTAAGTGTTTCTTAGGTAACCATAACTGACGGCTTACTTATCGCGAAACACTAGTGTTTCGCAGCATTAATAAACCCGTAGTTATGGCACACTGAGGACTTGAGCAACAACTTCACAAGTCCTTAAGCAGTTGGGAAAGAAAGACATCGACGACCTATGGTCGTATACTCCGGTTTTGTTTGCGCTCAGCTGAACTGGGAAGCAGGATAACACTACCTTGGTATGTCCAAGAAACTACCGATCTCAGGCCACCAGTATTGATGGTCTGTTTGGGTTTCTGTGTTTTAACACAGTGTCAATCAATATCATATGGCGACCTCAAAGTTGATCGCCTTGGGCAAGCTCGATTTGCAGGAAATCCTCGCACAAGAAGACGGGGCCGTTATAGGTTGTCTGAGCCTGTGGCACAAGGTGATCGGTGTTCGCGTTCCACACATGGTAATGGATCAGACCCAGGCGTTTGACCCCCGCTTCTGTAGCAATCTCACCTGCCTGGGCAGCACTTGCGTGTCCCAGCGGCTCGTCACCTGTTGCCTCATGGATCAGCAGATCAGCGCCATGGGCAAGTCTCACCAATTCAGGACAGGGCACTGTGTCTGAGGAATAGGCAAACACAAATCCGGTCTCCTTTACCAGAACGCGCAGCCCGATTGTAGGGACATAGTGGCGCACCGGTGAGGCTCTGATCTGAAAATCCTCATTTTCCAGAACAGCCACTCCTTCCAACTCAGGCAGATGATGAAAAGCCACCGGAAAGAACCCAGTCCACTCTTCCCAGTGATAGGCTGCCATCATGTCCTCCATACGCTCCAGGCAATGATGTAGACCATAGATACGCAAGGTAGCCGATCTCCCCAGCAGCCAGGCAGACATCAGCAGACTGGGCACAGAGGCTACATGATCGGGATGAAAGTGCGTCAAGATCAAGTCTGTCAGATCGTTAAGTCCTACCCCAATTCTCTGGAGATCAACCAGAGGGCGCCCGGTACAATCAATCAGTATTGCACTATGCGCCCCCTGCAATATCATATGTGTATTCTCATGATCGGCGTCGGCTACCGCCGATGCCGACCCCAAGATTACAAGCCTGGGCATAGATTTACTTCCCCTATTGGATGTATCCTATCCCGGTCCCAAGAACCAACCAACGATCCGGGGTGTAACATTGATTTCGACAATCGCAGCAAGCAGCAGTATAGGCAAGACAAAAGCCAACCACACCCGTGTAGCATCAGCCAATGCTCCTAACCAACTTTGCCCGAGTGTCTTGTCTGGAGGGGGAGAGATCACAATCGCTCCCAACCGCAAAGCTGCTGCTCCGGCTACAACTACAGCCGGAATCTCCAGAACAATATGTGGAATAAGCGTTGCAAAGGTACCAAGCGGGTCAATACCAGCCCCTAGCATCTGCGTAACCAGAAAACTACTCAAGGCAATTGGCACCATCAAAATGATTACCATCAAAACGCCAAATGAGAAGACCGCAAGCAGTGATGCGACTGCCATAACACGGACATTCTGCCCCACTATTAATAATATACCTTTTGAACCAGAGAGGCCAAGCTGCTCCATGGAATCCTGGAAACGCTGCTCAAAATTTTGCAGATGGAACAACTCAGGAGGGATGCGAAAAACATCGGCATATTGCATACCGATATAGTATGCCGCCCCCAGTGCAATCATCAGGACAAGCATTTCCAGACGAAACCGCCAGATCACGCCCAAGACTTCATCTCGATACCACCGCCAAACCGTCCGACGTTGCTCTTTGGGTCTGCGAGCCAGGGTCAGCTTCACCCAACTCTTTGCAGTTTCCAAGAGATTGAACTCGTCCAGCTCACGCCCCAGCAACTCTTCGCGGCTGAAGGTATGCACCCCCATGCGCACCAACAACGCCAAAACAACAGCCAAACCAATGATGAACCACCACAGAACATAGTAATTCGCCAGAAACATAATAAAGGCCTCAGCCTGGATCAGGAAAGACATGGGGATGATGATGAAGCTTGCCAACAGGTTGGCGGCCCGCACACTGGTCGATTGACTGGAGACAACAACGGCACCGGCAACCATCACTAAGGCTTGTAGCGCAGTCAAGAGGAGAATCTGGATCAGTAAGACAGGAGGTGGTGACCAGTTGATGGAACGGTTGACACCAAATAGATAGACAGCTATACCAACAAGGCTGCCTGACAGTGGAGGAATGGTCGAGCTGAGCATCTTTCCCATATAAAGCTGCGCATCAGTCAGAGGCGTAGCAAGCAGCGGTTCCAGGCTACGACGCTCTTTTTCACCCACGAAGCTCTCAAGCGCAATAATCAGCGAAAAAGAGCTGGGGAAGAACCCCACTACCATCAGCAAGAAAGGAATCAATCTTTCCCCGATTAACTGGGCATCATATTGATTGAGCCAGCTCAACATGCGACCGGCGCCCCAATTGGCAATATAGGGAAAAAGTACGGTCAGAATGAGAGTTGGCACAACAATGCGCCAATCCCGGAACATGTCTACGACTTCACGCCGGGTGATCATCAGCACCCGGCTGAAGTTCCAGAGCAACACATGCAGCCAACGACGAGGACCAGCACCTGTCTGTTCAATTGAGGGAGCTAACATTGCCATCGTAGATATCCTTTTCAACCAATGTTTCTACCAACAGTTATTGTTCGCCACAACGCATCACAATGCATCGTCGCTCTCCACCACACGCAGATAGACCTCTTCCAGGCTGCGGACAACCCGCCCCAGCGATATGATTTGCATACCCTGGGAAACAATGCGCTGTACAACCTGCGGATTGACTATCTCCGGCTGCATCGTCCGGTAGCACAACCAGGCATCACCCTGGCTTTCCACCTGAACTATATCCGATAGATTCTCCACAACACCATCAAGGTTTTGAGCAAGCTGCAACTCAATCAGGGGAGGACCAAGCAGCTCCGATTTCAACTCCAATTCGGTGCCCAGTGCAATAATTTTGCCACGACGGATGATGGCAATACGATCGGCCAGTTCCTCAGCTTCGGGAAGGTTGTGGGTACACAGGACGATTGTTCGTCCATCACCGCGCAGCTCGGCAATGGCGTCACGCACTTGACGCGCGCTGAAAGGGTCCATCGCCGAAGTAGGCTCATCCAGCAGCAGCACCGGCGGATCGTGTAGCATCGAGCGCACCAGAGCAAGCTTCTGGCGCATCCCCTTGGAATACTCTCCCAGCCTTCGATCCAGTGCACCAAGCAGTCCAAAGCGCTCTGTCAGCTCCTCAGCCCGACGATGCTGGGCCGGTTTGTCTAAACCGCATAACTCGCCAAAGAAATATAGATATTCTCGGGCTTTCATACGCAGATACAAACCATGATTCTCGGTCAACACACCCACATGGGCACGAACCTGCTCAGGTTGAGCGACAACATCGTAGCCGGCGACGCGTGCCGTACCACGAGTAGGTTTCAGGATCGAGGTTAGCATACGGACAGTGGTCGTTTTGCCCGCGCCGTTTGGCCCCAAAAGGGCCAGCACCTCACCAGCCTCGACGTTCAGGTTAACACCTTCAACCGCGACAAATCCGTCAAATTGCTTCGTTAGATCATGGGTCTCAATCATATTTTTACCGTACCCTGCTTCAACCTAATTGACTAATCACTTGTACCAGTATTCGAGATCTTACCACTATGACATTATCAGGTTTCTGGAACTGGTGGGGCTCATTCCTTTTTCCTCTGTTAAATAAACCCCTCTATATATCATTGCGTGACACAAGAAATCTGAGTAAGTAACTGCCCATCTATCAGTTATCAGCATTCAGCAACAACGACAAAGGGCTGATGGGCTATAGCATATGGCGTATACTCGCAGCCCAATAAACCCAAATTGGTCATGAAGTGCCCACCACGGGTGGGACAGTTCCTTCCTTACTTATTGCCTGCGCTTGTGATATCGCCACACGAGCATCCCAACAGACCAAAGAAGAACGCCCAAGGCTACGGTCCGCAAGCCGGAGAAACCGGCAAAACCCCGGCTGACATCAACACGCAAAAAATCGCCTAAGAACAGCCCCACACCATAGACAAGGGAGGCATACAAGAAAACATCGCCCTTATGAAAGCGATCTGCTGCGATCTTTGTTGTTCCCCAAATCACACACAGAGCTATCAGCGCCCACAAGGATAGGTAGGCCGGCGTAGGATGAAAAAGCAGCCCAGAGGGGTATGCAGCCGGATTATCATAAGGGGGTGGAGAATAGATAGCTGAGACGCCCCAGGGTAGGCCAGTCGGAGGGCCAAGCATCTGGCCCATCAGCAAATTGCCCCAGGGAGCGACAATCAGGATAAGCAGCAGCCCAGGCACACTGATATCGGCCCACAGCCAACCATCTAGCCTCTGGCGTCTGATGACCAACAGAGTGCCCAGGACTGCCCCAACCAGCATCCCAGCCATACTCAGCCCCCCACTCCACACAGCCAGTAGGCCAATTTGCAGATCGAAGGGATGAGCCAGATACCACTCCCGGCTGTAAAGAGCTGCCACGGAAGGTGGTGGGCTCAATACATAGAAGAGCCGGGCAAAAACGACACCCAGCAATAACATCCAGCAGAACAAGTTGAAGACAATAAGAGGATTTTCGCCTCGACACCGAGCTACCCAGGCAGTCAATAGACTTCCGGCCACAGCTGCCACAGCAACGATCAGGCTGAAGCAGGTCAGGGTAAATGGACCTAGATCGATCCCGGCACACGCCACTTGCATCAGAGGCCTCTCACAGAGCAGCAAGCATCTTGCGAGCATACAGTAGACGTTGAACAGCAGTAAGATGAGAAACAACACCAACCAGAATGATAGCCCACTGGACCGCGCCGGGGCCGATGCCCAGCATGTATACGATCATGCCGGCGATCAAGATGAGCGCCTTCTCCTGGCGGCCGGCCAGCCCAACATTGGCCTTGATATCAGTCATCGATTCGATTTTAGCACGGGCATAACTTGCCATCAGCGCACCGGAGATACCAAACAGCACCCAGATCGGGGCAGCCAAACCACTCAACATGATCCCGCCAGAGACAAACAGCTCGGCATAACGGTCTGAAACGTGATCGAGTATCCCACCAAACGGCGTCGCCATATCCCCTGCTCGGGCAGTCGCGCCGTCCAGAACATCCAGAACAGCCATCAGAATCAATGCTACAAGCACCCAACCGAACAATCTCAACGAGAACAAGGCTCCTGCTATAATAGAGACTACCACCCCCATGAGCGTTAGCGTATTGGGGGATACCCCCAATGCAAGGCCAAAACGCCCCAAGGATTGGCTCACTTGCTCATAGATCTGCCGGTTGCGAACTAACATGTGACTCTCATTCTCCTTATCGACCATTCTGTATTAACCTTTCCCAACGCCGGTCTGCCTCTTCAGAAGTCAACGGGAAATCGGGGCCGACATTTTCTACCATCACCGAAGCTACACAGGAACCATAATAGCAGGCTCCTTTGATGGTAGCATGCTTCAAATAGCCTACGGCGAAACCTGCCGCATAGGTATCGCCAGCCCCGGTAGGATCGACGGCATTGGTTGCATAGGCCGGCACCCGGATATAGGTCTGGCCATCATAGGCTGCTGAGCCCTCAGCCGCCAACGTAACGATGGCTATCCGGCAGCCCAGACCATGCAGCATCTCAGTTGCCCGGCGGAGTGCATCTTCGCTCGTACGAGGATGAATGCCGGTGATGATCTCTGCCTCGACCTCGTTGGCTTTGACAACATCACATAAGGGGATGATGGCATCGACTTCAGGGTTGCGATAATGCTCAATGCGTCCATCTGAATTGATACGACGGAGCAGCCCTTGTGGATCGAGCAGAATCTGGCCATTAACGGCTGCCTTGATCTTCCTGACCAGAGAGAGAGAAACTTCTCCCAAGATCGGCCCGATGATAACAAAGTCGGCAGATGACACGACGTCGACAGGAATATCGGGCACAGCAGAGGCCTGCCCCAGCACATCCAGAGTGCGATTACCCAGGGTATCATAGTATATCAGGCTGAAGCCCCCTGTTTCCGGTGACGGATAGGTATAGCTATCGATGCCATATCCTTCCAACGCGGTTTTGAACGGGCCACCGAAATCATCGCCGACACAGCCGACCAGCATCGTCTGGGCCTCCAACTTGCGGGCAGCCAGGCAGGCATTGGTCGAACAGCCCGAAAGAATGCGTGTCTTTGTATCCACTTTGGGGGTCTTGATGTAGTCGTAAACAGGGTTACCAATGCCAACAATATCCATAGTAATTGGAGTGTCCTTTCAGGTAAATTGGATGACTGACAGAGTATACTCTTTACACCATTGGCCGACAAAAGCCAACAAGCCAGAAAGGACTACAAATACTGTAGCACACGCCGTCTATATATGTCAATATCCTATCTATTCGTAGGTATATTTCGTTATACAGGTAAGGCTGGAGAGTGCAAAATCCTACCTTCAACCAGGCCAAATCCTCATAGGAAACGCTCCGGATCCTCACAGGAAATGGATCAAATCCTTACTGGAAACGATCCGATCCTTATAGGATCCGGAGTGAATCCTTATAGGAATTCGAGTACATCCTTACTGGAAATCGAGCAGGTCCTTATAGGAAATGGGGGCAGGTCACATGCTTGCCGGAAACAGGTACAAACCGATCTGTATCCAAGAAGTCGCACAACGCCAACGAAATACGCACTAATGGTTTTTGTCAAGCTAATAGCGGTGCGCTATACTACCAGCCATTGTTCCATCAATGATGGAGGCACAATACAGACGGGGCGTAGCGCAGTTTGGCCAGCGCGCACGGTTCGGGTCCGTGAGGTCGGCGGTTCAAGTCCGCCCGCCCCGACTGACACAGGTCTTCTAAGCTTAGAAGACCTGTTTTTCGTTTGCACAAAAGCACAATACCCATCTTCACTTACCGGCGGCGAGGTCTCGTTTGGCCTCGTTCCAGAGTATATCCATTTCCTCGATACTCATCTCGCGCAGCGAACGGCCCATCTGTTTGGCGCGACGCTCTATCCTCGAAAAGCGCTCATAGAAACGTCGATTGGCCGCCCGGAGGGCATCTTCCGGGCTGAGCTTCAGCCAACGCGCCCAGACCGCAATCACGAACAGCAAATCGCCGATCTCGTGCAGGCGTTCTTCAGGTGTGGCGGCCGCCAACAGCTCATCCAGCTCCTCATGGACCTTATCGATCACGCCCTGCTCATCCGGCCAGTCGAACCCAACGCGCACGGCACGGTCGTCATACTCGTGAGCCTGGGCCAATGCAGGTAATGTCTTCGGGATACCATCGAGCAAGCTGCGAGTCTCCTGGCCATTGTCGGCTCGCTCCTGAGCCTTGATCTGCTCCCAATTAGTCAAAACCCGATCAGGGTCGCCCTGCACATCGACCTGCCCCCAAACGTGAGGGTGGCGCCGCTTGAGCTTGGCATCGATATTGCGGATGACATCGGCCATATGGAACTCGCCCTCATCGACTGCGACCTGGCTGTGCAAGACGACCTGAAGTAGTAAATCGCCCAACTCCTCGCGCAGCTTATCGACATCATCTGCATCGATGGCATCCAGCACTTCATAGGCCTCTTCGATCAGGTGAGGACGCAGGCTCTGGTGCGTTTGCTCACGATCCCAGGGGCAGCCTTCAGGAGAGCGCAGATGGGCGATGGTCTCCTGGAAACCCTCGAAGCTCGAAACGCCCCCGTCGGCACTAAATGGGGCGATATAGAGCGTCGTCAGATGAGAGACGGGCCGGCGGTCCATCTCGTAAAGGGGGAGCGTCTCACTACGCTGCTCCGATGTACCCGCGGCGTGGATCAATGTGACCGGATGATCGTCAGGGTATTGGTTCATCAGGGTCAGCTTGACATCTGAAGCCAACTGCTGGCTGTAGACCTGTGCCACCAGCGCACCGCGATCAGGGTTGATCTGGGGATGATAGGCAGCAACAAAGTCGGTGGCATCAAGCAGCTGGATGCCCGAAATACCGTCCAACCCCAGCACAGCCAGGGCAGGCTCGACGAAGCTAACACCATGAATGATAAGGAAATCGATCTGCTTTGCTTTACATACCGCCGCCAGACGCGTTACGGTCCCCTCACCTACCAGGGGGTCGCCCGGCACAGCATAGATGACCTCCCTACCCTCGGATGCCAGAGATACCAATTGCTCGACAATCGTCTCATAGACCTGCTCGAAATCGGTGGCCTGCTCATACAGATCATCGAAGCTGTGATAGTCCGGTCCCTCCGGCAGCTGAGGCACAGTGGGATGACTGCGGGTCCGCAAATAAACCTCACCTGCCCGGCTGAGCACATTCCACGCCTGGCGCGTCAACTGTCCAGGATCACCGGGCCCCATCCCCACAACAATCACTCTCATCGTATTATCTCTCCAGTTGTTAGCCTCAATCGTCGATCAAACAATCGCCGCATCGCCCCATGTTTTCACTTGTAAGCCAACACACCAAAAGCCTCCGGCCTGCGCACCACGCGAGAGAAGCCTGCATCGCCCAAACGCCGGATGACACCCCGCATCACACCCTGGCCTGACTTGCTGCTCAAATCACCGATGTAATGAAACAGGCGACCCTTATGCCGGAGAATGCGGTAAAGCTGCGCGTAGAACTCGCCCGCATATAAGTCGCCGGCCAGACTGAACATCGGCGGATCGTGGATGATGCGGGAGAAGCTCCCATCGTCGAAAGCATCAACCTCATCATAGGCATCGCCAACAATCTGGCTGATTTTTGGGTTGTCGAACAGCTCCACCGACCAGGGGTTCAGCTGTGCAATTTCCAGACTGGCGGGATCGATTTCAATCGTGATGACCTCATCCGCCGTCCTGGCGGCCTCGATGGCTGTGTATCCCAATCCGGTTGCGGTATCAAGCACCCTGCCCGTCACAGGCGCCAGAGTCTTTATTTTCTTTAACGTGTCACGATAGGGATCGGTACCTTTGATGCGGTGCATAGGCACGCCGGAGACAAGCATCGTCGGCGCCGAAGGAGTAGGCATCAACGCACGCGCCCAGTTAGTAGTCTCAGAAAACGTCTGCACCTCGCTCACAGAACCATCCTCGACGACGAAGCATTTTGTTTCCGATTTGCCAATCCGCTCCAGGTCCGACCACGTTACAAATTGGCCGGCGGGAAACCGCACACCTTCCTCATCCAGCCTTGCCTTGACTGTCGTCCGGTTGAGGTCGGGCGACACACTCACCGAGGGCAAGCCTTGGCAACGGGCATCCAACAGCACCTTCGATTGGTAGTGTGATAAGACAATATATGACATCGGTATTTGAGCTTTCAACACCCAATTGTATAACAAAAGAGACCGCGCTGGGGCGGTCTTCATAAATAGGAATCAATAGAATGGTCCAGCACGATAGTCTTCTACCGTCCCTGGCAAAACAAACTAGACTCTAACGCTTGGTGTAGGTGGGAGCCTTACGCGCACGCTTGAGACCAGGCTTCTTACGTTCCTTCTCGCGGGCATCGCGTGTCAGCAGGCCTGCCCGGCGCATCACTGGGCGCAGCTCCGGCTGATACTTGATCAATGCACGGGCTAAACCCAGACGCACTGCACCAGTCTGACCGGTAATGCCGCCGCCTTTGACCACGACTGTCATATCAAGGCCGCCTTGCATCTCTGATACTTCCAGGGGTTCCATCAAGGCAGTTACATCACCTTCACGAGGGAAATACTCGTTCAGGGCTTTATCATTGACCACAACCTCGCCGGAGCCGCCCGGGTAGATACGGACACGAGCTGTCGCGCTCTTACGGCGTCCCACGCCTTCAAAATACTGTGTAGACATTCAGTCGTCCTCTTCTACAAAACTAGCACAACTAGAACTTCAATGGCTCAGGGTTCTGAGCAGAATGCGGATGCTCCGGCCCTGCATACACTTTGAGTTTCTTGAGAATCTGGAGCGCCAGCAAGTTCTTCGGCAGCATCCGGCGCACGGCTTCGGTAATGACCCTATCCGGAAATCGTTGCAGCTGATCTCGTAAGCTGATGGATTTCAGGCCACCCGGATATCCCGAGTGACGATAGTAGAACTTCTCATCAAGCTTGTTGCCGGTGACCCTGATCTTCTCGGCATTAATCACAATGACATAGTCGCCACAATCAAGATGGGGTGTAAAAATCGGTTTATGCTTGCCGCGCAGTATGGTAGCAATCTGGGTTGCCATACGACCGAGCGTCTGATCGGTGGCATCCACTACATACCATTGGCGCACAATATCTTCCTTTTTCGCTGAGTACGTCTTCACCTTTTATACTCCTCATGAAACTCCAGTCCCAGACCCGCCAGGACGGAGCGCTACCGCGAACAGATGTTTCTTAAGCCCGGTTCTCAGCCATTCGCAGTATATGAAGTCTAATCTTCCTCTGCAAAATACACCGCCATCAATGTCAGTCCATATGGCGGAGCCGGTGCCGCAGCCAAAGCACGCTGGCGAGCGGCGAGTATACCCCGAAAAGCCGCCGCTGTCATATCCCCCTGCCCCACCATCACCAGCGTTGCGGTAATGGTACGAACCATGCGGTAGAGGAAAGCATCGGCAGTGATTGTAAACGTGTAATTCCCGTTAAAGTCATCTCGCCAGGCTGCTTCAAGCACAGTCCTCACTGAATTTTCGCCTTGTGGCGGAGATCCAAAAGTGCTGAAGTCGTGTGGTCCAGCCAGATACTCAACCGCTTCACAGATGCCCGCTACATTCAGTGGCTTGGACAAGTGCCAGGCTCTCCTTCGCTGGAGGGGATCCCTCACCGGTGCGACATACAACCGGTATTGATAGCAACGGAACAACGCATCGTAACGCGGATGAAAGTCAGGGTCTGTCTCCCTAACTTTCAAAACAGCTATATCGTCGGGAAGGTTAGCATTCAGTGCATTTCGCAAGTTTTCAGGTGAATGTCGCCAACTTAAGTTGAAGGCAATCACCTGCCCCACGGCATGCACCCCAGTGTCAGTCCGACCTGAGCCAACGATACCTACTGGCTGACCGGCAACACGAGCTAATGCCTCTTCTAGTGTGGCCTGAACGGTCGGTACGTCGGCCTGTCGCTGAAAGCCATAATAGGCTGTGCCATCGTAAGCGACCGTCACACGGTAGCGCATCCACTCACCTATGCGCTAGCGTAGTTGGGCATAAATAGACCCAGAATTAAGATGTCTATCTTGCCCAACTGCTTAAGTATTTCAGGGTGGGTCATAAGCATGGGTTGACTGACGCCCCGAAATACTAGTCTTCCTCCACCAAAGAAAGCATCACCATCTGAGCCGCATCACCACGGCGGGCACCCAACCGGGTTATTCGGGTGTACCCGCCCGGCCGTGAGACATACCGCGGCGCAATCACATGGAAGAGCTTGTTTACCACTGCTCGGTCCGTGATATCACGGGCAACAAGCCGCTGAGCATGAGCAGCAATTGCTAGCGCCAAGTCTTCCATCTGCTCAGTCTCCTTGGCCTCAGACAAACTCAGCAGACGTGCAGCCTGACCATCAGTAAGCAACTGGCGCAACTCCTGCTCTTCCTGATCCTCTGCCAGTTCGACCAACCGCTCTGCATCGCCGCGATTACGAGCCAGTGTAATAAACTTCTCGGCCTGGCCACGAATCGCCTTGGCTTTAGCTTCCGTGGTCTTGATATGCTCATGGCGAAACAGATCGGTAATCAGATTTCGCCGCAACATTTTTCGATGATTGGTGTCGCGCCCAAGGCTACGACCTGCTACTCTATGCCGCATAACGTCAACTTCCTCATCTTTACTGATTTAGGACCCGGCGAAAAATCGATCCCTTCATTCTCGCGGGTCTTGTGCGCCAAAAAAGAAATCTCTCCCGCCGATTCCTGGTACAGCGCTTATTCTGCCGGGTATTCTAAGGGAAGTACTGCATTACCCTCGTCTGCAGACATATATCCCTTCTCTCGCAACCTTACAACAAGCTCCTCAAGCGACTTATCGCCGAAGTTGCGAATAGCAAGCATGGCATCCTCACCCTTGTCAAGCATCTCCAACACCTCACCAATCGTGGTGATACCCGTGCGCTTTAGCGAGTTGAACACGCGCACACTCAGATCGAGCGATTCGATTGGATGGTCATAGAAATCAGGATGAGCAGGCTCCTCCTCTGGGATTGTTTCTCCTTTTTGGCCAAACATGCTGGGATCAACGTTAGCAATAATTCCCAGATGCTGCATGAGCACAGAGGCTGCTTCGCTCATAGCAATCTCTGGCTCAACAGTCCCATCGGTCCATATCTCGAGCAGTAGCCTGTCATAGTTCGTCTTTTGCTGAACTCGTGCTCGCTCCACATCGTAGCTCACACGCCGAATAGGGCAAAAGATCGCATCAATCGGCAACTCACCCAAAGGCAAACGGCTACGCTCTTCAGCAGGCGAGTAACCTCGCCCAGTTTCCACAGTCATTTCCATCTCGACACGTGCGGCATCATCATCAACCGCAAAAAGGTACAGATCAGGATTCTTGATCTCCACCTCCGGCGGGCAAATGATGTCCGCTCCTGTAACAATTCCACCCTGAACATCGAGACGCAGCCTAGCCGACTCCACCTCATGCAAAACCAGTCGCAACTGCTTGATATTCAGGATCAGCTGCGTCATATCCTCGCGAATGTGCGGAATGGCCGAAAACTCGTGAGGAACATCCGCCACACGGATTGAGGTTACAGCCGCGCCAGGCAAAGACGACAACATCACCCGCCGCAGCGCGTTGCCCACCGTGAGTCCAAATCCACGTTCCAGTGGGCTGATGACAAAGCGACCATAGTTGCGCGACATTGCATCACGTTCGATTTTGGGCAGCACTAATGTGTTCGTAGTCAACGAACTCGCCTCCTACATTTTGCCTTCACACCAGCAGTCCATCAGCCATATACTCGGAAGGTCTCTCCAGAAATGTGGCTGAAGGCTGATACACTAGCGGCTGTAGTACTCAACAACCAACTGCTCGTTGATGGTCATCTCGATATCGCCTCGCTCTGGCGAGCGCACCATCTGTCCACTCAGGTTGTTTACATCACGTTCCAACCATCCCACCAGAGAACGATCACTCAATACGTCTTTAAGCTGTTTGAAGTAAACCCGTTTGCGACTACCTTGACGCACCTCTATCTGATCTCCGGGATAGATGATACAAGATGGGATATTGGTACGTCTGCCATTTACATTGAAGTGTCCATGCTGGACAAGCTGGCGTGCCTGGGTACGAGACTCAGCAAACCCCATCCGGAAGATCACATTGTCCAAACGGCTCTCCAACAAAGACAACAAGTTGGCTCCAGTCAAACCTGGTCGGCGCAATGCATCACGGAAATAGCGGCGAAACTGGCGCTCTAAAATACCATAGATGCGACGGACTTTCTGTTTCTCGCGCAGCTGGAGGGCATAGTCAGACGCACGCCCTCGGCGGAATTGCATATTCTTACCATGCTGCCCAGCAGGATAATTACGACGTTCGACGGCGCACTTTGGAGAAAGACAGCGAGCTCCCTTAAGGAACAACTTCTCGCCTTCGCGCCGACAAAGTTTACACACAGGACCAGTATAACGTGCCATAATGTATGTGCTTCTTCCTTCGCTCGGTTGAAATAATCAATATACACCACCACAATGACATGTCAGAGTGGCGGTCATCAAGAACAACCTCCAAGAGAGGCTGCACTCGTACTTTTAGACTCTTCGCTTCTTACGTGGACGGCAGCCATTGTGCGGGACAGGCGTCCGGTCAGTAATCGAACGCACCTTCAGCCCACTACGCTGAATGGAGCGAATAGCCGACTCTCTACCAGGCCCAGGGCCCTTTACAAAAATATCCACTTCCTGCATCCCATGCTCCATTGCCTGCTTAGCAGCCATTTCGCCAGCAGTACCGGCAGCAAAGGGAGTACTCTTACGTGAGCCCTTGAAACCAGCTGTTCCCGCACTGGCCCACGTAATAACGTTACCCTGCTGATCTGTCATGCTCACAATGGTATTGTTGAATGTGGCATGAACATGAGCCTGTCCGTAGGGCACATTCTTGCGAACTTTACGCCCTCCGCGAGTTTGTTTACGTCGTCCCATTCCGTCTCCAATCTTGCCTTTGCTGATTAGCCAAACAGACCTTGCCCGGTCGCTATTGTAGAGCTTATCTATTCAACACATATACCCGATTGGGTCTGATACCTATTCCAACCCAATCTGCAAGGGCAAAAGCCCGACAACCAAAAGGCCAGGTATAACTACTTCTTCTTTGCCCCACGGCGACGACCGCGCCCAGGAACTGTCTTGCGAACACCACGCCGAGTTCTTGCATTGGTACGTGTCCGCTGACCACGCACCGGCAAGCTGCGGCGATGCCGCATACCCCGATAGGTACCAATTTCTTGCAGGCGTTTGATGTTGAGTTGGATTTCGCGACGCAGTTCGCCCTCAACGCGGTAGCTGGCGTTGATATACTCGCGCACCGCCGCAACTTCAGCCTCAGTTAAATCTTTCACGCGCGTATCTGGGTTGATACCTATATCCGTCAGGATCTTCTTGCTACGCGGACGCCCGATTCCATAAATATAGGTCAGCCCGATCTCAACACGCTTATCGCGTGGCAGGTCTACACCCTCAATACGTGCCATAAATCTCTTCTCCGTCGAGACTATACATCAGGAAACCCACTAGCCCTGACGTTGTTTATGCTTTGGATTGCTACAAATGATATGCACCGTCTTTCCTCGTTTGACAACTCTGCACTTGGGGCAACGGCGCTTGACAGAAGCCCTAACCTTCATCTTGCTATTCCCTTCTATGACGAGACTGACGCTTGAACAATCGCTTATTATATCACGCTAATCTAGTTTTGTCAGGATTTCTGGCCCATTCTCTGTAATCGCAATGGTATGTTCAAAATGAGCACATAATCCCCCATCCACCATAACAACCGTCCAATGATCATCCAGAACTTTAGTAGTTGGATCCCCTGGCATAACCATGGGCTCAAGGGCCAGCGTCATTCCCGGCTTTAGTCGATTTCCCCGCCCTGGGTCCCCCCAATTGGGAATATGGGGATCCTCCCACATACTCCGGCCGACACCATGTCCACCGTATTCCCGAACAACATGCATCCCATGACTTTCCACATACATCTGGATGGCACGCGAGACATCACCAATCCGGTTACTGGGAACGCTCGCCTCGATGCCCTTAAGCAACGAGTTTTCAGTTACATCGAGCAGGCACTGAGCCTCTGGGCTGATCTTGCCAACCCCCATGCTAAAAGCCGAATCACTAACAAATCCTTTGTAGATCGTCCCACAATCCAGGCTGATGATATCACCCTCAACCAACACGCGCTCGTCTGGTATGCCATGTACGAGCTGTTCGTTAATGGCAACCGTGATGGTCGCCGGGAACGGATGAGGACTCCCCTTGGGATGTCCCAAGAAAGCGGCCTTGCCCCCTCGACGCGCAATGGTTTCCGCCGCGATCTTGTCGAGTTCTTTGGTCTTGACACCTGGACGAACAGCATCCCGCAACCTACACAGGACTTCAACATTGATCTGCGCCGATTCGCGCAGAGCCTGGATTTCCGCATGGCTCTTGATAATAATTGCCACTTATTGTTATCCTAACTGTCCTTAGGAATGGCGATTAAATAACTTGCCCCTAAGAGCCTGCAATCAGGATTATGGATGAGCAAGTTAATAAATTCTCATTCCTTAGTACGTTGCCGGATAGTGTCAGCCAACTCAGCTGTGATAACTTCTATGGGCTGAACAGCGTCAAGCTCAACCAGCAACCCTCTGTCCCGATAATAATTGATGAGCGGAGCAGTGTTATCCAAGTATACCTGATACCGCTCACGAACAACCTCAGGCCTGTCATCGTCACGCTGCACCAGTTTGGCCCCATCGTGATCACACTTCCCCATCTCGCGAGGCGGGTTAAACTCCACATGATACAGCGCCCCACATTGCGGACACCCACGCCGCCCGCTGATACGTCTCACAGCTTCTTCCACGGTGATACTCAATAAGGGCACAATCGTCACCTGTGAGTGGAAGCTCTCCTCCAACAATTTGTCCAACGCTTCAGCCTGGGGGACAGTACGAGGAAAACCATCCAATAGTGCTCCCTTGCTACAGTCACTTTGCGCCAGACGCTCTTTGACAATCTCGATCGTCACGTCATCAGGGACCAGTTTGCCTTCCGCCATAATCTGCTGCACCTTGCGGGCCAAAGGGGTGTCCTGAGTTTTCATGGCACGGAACATATCGCCCGTCGAAACTTGCGGGATACCGACTTCATCAGTCAACAGCTTGGCTTGAGTACCCTTTCCTGACCCCGGAGGGCCTAACAAGACAATGTAAGCAGCCATCCAGCCGACATCCTTCCCATTACCGAATAAAGCTTTCCCGGTTGCGCATAACAAGCTGCGCTTCCAGTTGGCGCATCGTATCGATCACTACGCCAACGATGATGATCATGCCGCCACCGCTAATAATCAACAACGCATTGCGAACATCAACACCCGACGTTGGCTGGATAAGATTCACTACAATTTGGACCACGCCTGGTAACACGGCAATCCCACCCAAGAACAATGCCCCCACCAGTGTGATTCGCTGGACAACTTTATTGATGAAATCCTCAGTATTTTTACCTGGCCGTATACCCAGAATGAATCCTCCATTACGTTGGAGGTTCTCTGCCAGGTTCTGGTTGCGGATCATAACTTCCGTGTAGATGTAGGTAAAAGCAACTACCAACACAAAGTAGATAGCCCAATAAGCAATCTGCCCACCGATCTCGGTACTGGTAGTGCCCCCCTGCTGGCCAAAAAAGTTAGAAACGCTGGTGCCTACGTTTGCAAGCCACACAACCTGACTCTGGCCCACGAACTTAGCAACAAGCGTCGGAAAGGTCAGAAAGACCTGGGCAAAAATCAGCGGGATCATACCGGCTGTATTGACACGTAAGGGCAAATGTGTCGTGCCGCCACCATACATCTTCATACCCCTGACCCGCTTGCCGTACTTAACCGGGATGCGACGCTGGCCTTCTTGCACCACCACCACCACAAATATCGTGACCACCGTCAGCACAACAAACAGGATAATATTGCGGATCATGTCTGCGGACTCTGCACTGTATAGGTTCTGCAGACTAGACGGAACACGTGCCACAATACCGGCAAAGATGATTAGACTAAGACCATTACCAATGCCATCCCGCGTGATCAGTTCACCCAGCCAGATTGCAAACATCGTCCCAGCGGTCATGACAGCCAACACCGTTACAGTCAATAAGATATTATCGTCTGCTGCAAAGCCAAACCCTGAAATTATCAACCCACCAGTCCTTGGATTGCGCAGGAAGTTGATCTGCGTGATCGCATTGAAAGCCGCCATCGGAACGGTCAACAGAGCTGTATAGAAGTTGATCTTGTCGCGCCCAGCCTGGCCTTCCTTCGACAACTCCTCAAGAGCCGGCACCAGAGGAGTCAGGATGGTCAGGATAATACTGGCGGTAACATAGGGATATGGGCCCATCGCCAACACCGAGAAATTCGAGACCGCCCCACCCGAAAGCAGGTCAAATATCCCGATGGCTCCACTGAAGTCAGACTCTGGGCTAAGAACCTCCGCCAGGAGATCATGATCTACACCAGGCACTGGAATATTGGCCGCCAGGCGGTAAATCACCAGTATGACTAATGTTATCAAGATACGCCGCCGCAAGTCGGGCAGCCGGAAAACCTCGCGCAAACCGCCAAAAAACTCAGACATTGTGGGCTATCTCCATCCCCTCTTAGTGGGTAAACAACTACCTGGCTCGCTTGGCCCGGATGGCCTCGATCTGTGCTTTGCGCAGCAGCTTTACGGTAGCACGTGCTCCCGTAAATTCGAGCGGCAGGATCTCAACTGATCCACCAGCCGCCTCGATCTTCTCTTGTGCACTCTTTGAAATACGATGCGTCTTGACTATGAGAGCCTTTTTTATCTCACCGCGACCCAAGACGACAATCGGCTGATCGGCTTCCCTGATCAAACCAGCCTCGGCTAACGCCTGCGGTGACACCTCGGCCTTCTTCTCGAATCTTGCTTCCAATTGATCGAGATTAACTTCCTGATACTCGATACGGAAGATATTGTTAAAGCCGCGCTTGAAGGGTAAGCGTCGCACCAAAGGAAGCTGACCCCCTTCAAAATAGGGGGCTTTGCCACCACCAGCACGCGCGCCAGTGCCCTTTGTACCCCGGCCAGCAGTTTTACCCTGACCGGCAGCAATACCGCGACCCACTCGCTTGCGCTTTTTCTTTGCACCTGGATCAGGGCGCAGGTCGTGTAATTTCATCTCTAGTTCTCCACCTCTTCAACAGCCACCATGTGGTTAACAAGGAGCAGCATGCCACGCAAAGAAGGCGTATCAGGCCGCTCGACTACCTGATTGATCTTCCTCAAACCAAGTGTACGAATAGTATCCTTATGCTTCTGCGTATTACCAATTGGACTTCTGATCAGCTTGATCCGCAGCATCTTGGTGGGTTGTTCGGTCTTCTTCTTAGCCATAGATTACTCCGTCTCGCCCTTCCTGCTTCGCGTCCAGAATGGAGCAACCTCGTTTGGCTTCTTGCCACGCATCGCCGCAACTTCGCTAAAGTCCTTGAGGTCGCTCAGGCCTTGTAAGGTCGCTACAGCCACATTCAGCATATTTGAGCTGCCCCGCGACTTGGTCAGGATATCTCTGATCCCAGCCGCCTCCACAACAGCACGCACAGCACCACCAGCAATAACGCCCGTACCAGGAGAGGCTGGTCGCAACATTACCTCAGCGCCACCATTGCGTGCCACAATCGGATGCGGAATCGTCGTACCAAGCGTTGAGACACGGGTCATGTTGCGGCGTGCCCGCTCGGTACCCTTACGAATCGCATCAGGCACCTGCCGCGCCTTGCCTACACCAATCCCTACCATACCACGGTTGTCACCCACTACGACAACAGTGCGGAAAGCAAAGCGACGCCCACCCTTAACTACTTTGGCTACACGCTTGATATCAATGACACGCTCATCCAGTTCTTCGCGCTCTTCAACGCGGGGTTCCCGTCGTCGTCCCATGTTACTCGCTCCAACTCCCTAGAATTCCAACCCGGCCTCGCGTGCAGCCTCGGCCAGAGCCTTAACGCGGCCATGATATATGTAACCGCCTCGATCAAATACGACTTTCTTCACACCTGCATCGATGGCGCGTTCAGCGACAGCACGCCCAACCAATGTGGCCTGCTCTGTCTTGCTCTTCCCTGCAGCCGCTGTTCGTAACTCAAGATCAACGGTCGAGGCTGATGCCAGCGTGTGGCCTACAGCATCGTCAATCACCTGCGCATAGATGTGCTTGCCACTACGAAACACATTCAGACGCGGACGCTCGGCTGTTCCGACCACGCGCCGCCGAACACGCTCATGGCGACGTTTGCGCGCTTGCTGACTCTTTTCACTCATTCTGACTTACCTCATTCAAGTAAATACTTCAAAAGGTAGCTAACTAACCACCAACCTTACCTGCCTTACCTGCCTTCTGACGTACCTGCTCCCCAGAATACCGAATGCCCTTACCATGATAGGGCTCAGGCGGTCGCAGTTTGCGAATATCCGCAGCAACCTGTCCAATCAAAGCACAATCTGGAGAGTTCAGAATAATCAGCCGGCCACGATCTTCAAGCTGAACTTTTACTTCTGAGGGTGGCACAACCAGAATGTCATGCGAATGCCCCAAGCTCAGCTTCAGACCTTCAGGTAGCAACTCGGCTCGGTAACCTGTTCCAATGATTTCCAGCCGAATCTCAAAACCCTGGCTGACGCCAACCACCATGTTATTAAGCAGGCTTCGAGTTAATCCATGCAGCTCTTTGTGACGACGCATATCAGTTGGGCGCGTTACCAAGATCTTGGCATCCTCCTGCTCGATCTGCATGTCAGGATGAAACCGCTGGGTCAACTCACCATTAGGACCCTTTACTGTCACTTCACTCCCCTGAAGAGTCACCGTCACATCCGCGGGGATATCAATGGGCTTCTTGCCAATTCGAGACATAGTTCACTCCGTTCAGACACCAGGTATCCCAGCTATAGCACACTACCAGGACTTGGCATCTCCTTCACCTTACCAGACATAGCACAGGACTTCACCGCCAACATGTTGACGACGAGCCTGCTCGCCTGTGATAACACCATTCGGTGTCGTCAGGATGGCTATGCCCATACCACTCAGCACCCAGGGAATATCGCTGTACCCTGTATATACGCGGCGGCCTGGCCTGCTAACCCGCTTCAAACCGGTAATCACAGGACGTCTCTCACGACGCAAACCCACATATTTCAGCTGGATCACTATGGTTTTGAACGGCTTAGCGTCTTCTATGCGGTAGTCGTCAATGTAACCTTCATCTTTGAGAACACACGCCAAATCCTCTTTTATCCTCGAATGAGGGATAACGACATCCTCATGACGCGCCATCAACGCATTACGGATGCGCGTCAGCATATCCGCAATGGGGTCACTGACACTCATTTATTCTTCTCCTCAACTCTCACCAGCTTGACTTGGCTACACCGGGAATATCGCCTTGTAATGCGAGCTCTCGGAAGCAAATCCGGCATAGCTGGAATTTGCGAATATAGCCACGTGGACGGCCACAACGTCTACAACGATTACGAACCCGCACGGCGTACTTACGACGCTGTTCCCGGTAGGGCATACACTTCTTTGACATCAATCGCTCCCTGACTAACTCAACTGTCGAAATGGCATCCCCAGCAACCGCAGCAACTCCCGCCCTTCCTCATCTGTCTGGGCGGTCGTGACAATGCTGATCTCCATCCCGCGCACCTTATCAATCTTGTCATACTGGATTTCCGGGAAAAGTATCTGCTCACGCAAGCCCAGAGTATAGTTTCCACGGCCATCGAAACTCGTGGGAGACACGCCCCGGAAGTCACGTGTACGCGGCAGAGCCAGGTTCATCAGGCGATCCAGGAAAGACCACATTCGCTCCCCGCGCAGGGTCACCTTAACGCCAATCGAGCGCCCTTCGCGCAGCTTGAAAGCCGCAATGCTCTTGCGTGCTTTCGTCACAACCGGACGTTGCCCTGTAATGTGCATAATGTCTTCCACGGCTGCGTCCAGCGCACGGGCATTATCAAGTGCCTCACCAACCCCCACATTAACTACTACTTTCAAGACACGGGGAGCTTCCATAATATTGCGATAACCAAAGTGCTTGATCATTGCAGGGCGAACACCTTGGTCATAGTGCTCTCTCAATTTGTTCATCGATCAATGTCCTCGCCACACTTCTTGCACACACGAGCGCGCACGCCGCCATCTCGACTGATCCCGATTCGGGTCGGCGTGTTACACTGTGGACAGACTATCATAACATTCGAAGCATGAATTGGCGCTTCAAACTGGATAATACCAGCCTGCGTCTGGCCCCGTCCTGCTTGCATAGGTCGTTGATGCTTCTTCCGGATGTTCACAGCCTCAACAACCAACCGGTTTGTTTTTGGCAAAGCGCGCAAAACGCGGCCGCGTGCACCCTTATCATTGCCCGCAATAACCTCAACGAGATCGTTTTTGCGGATAAGCAATTTGACTCTTTGTGTTTTTGCTGCCATCTACGCTCACCTCCAGCGCCCTAAAGAACCTCTGGTGCAAGCGAGACAATTTTCATAAATCCCGCATCACGCAACTCGCGTGCCACCGGTCCAAAAATACGCGTTCCCTTTGGATTGTTCGTATCACCATCCAAGATAACGGCTGCGTTGTCATCAAAGCGGATGTAAGAACCATCCGCACGTCGATACTCTTTGGCGGTGCGCACAATAACAGCACGGACAATGTCGCTCTTTTTCACATTTGCATTGGGCTGAGCACTCTTTACGGTAGCAACAATTATGTCACCAACTCGCCCATAACGGCGCCTGGATCCGCCAGAAACATGAATAGTCAATATCTCGCGCGCACCACTATTATCGGCCACTTTAAGCCGACTTTCTTGCTGAATCATGGCTAAAACCTCATTGTTTCCTGGTGTGTCTAAGGGTTGGGTAGAAGAACAAATTCCTCATCAAGGAGAAACTGGGAGAATACAGGAACCTAATCTCCAACACACCCTAATTTTCTTCCGGAGGCTCACTTACTTCGGTAATGCCAGCCTCATCAGCCATAGCAGCCACCTCAGCAATCTCAGGTGTCCGAGCACTCGCATCTTCACGCACTATGCTCTGAACAACCCACCGCTTATGGCGACTCAAAGGCCGTGACTCAACAATCACAACGACATCACCCATCTGGCACTCGCCGTTCTCATCATGTGCCATGTACTTCTTTGAATCGCGTACAACCTTGCCATACAACCGATGTCGATAAGAACGATCGATCCGCACAATAACCGTTTTCTGCATCTTATTGCTAATCACCTGACCAGTCAGGCGTCGCCTACTATTAGCCATTCTCAACCTCTCTTTGCCGCTCAGTCAGGATGGTCTTGATGCGAGCAACATCACGCCTTACCAGCCGCAACCGGTTCGTGTCCTCAAGCTGGCCTGATGCCTGTTGGAAGCGCAGCTTCATCAACTCTTCCTTTGCATCATCCAGCCGATTATGGAGCTCAGACACTGTGAGTGCATGTAGTTCTGATACCTTCATCCTAGAGATACCTCCATCCCA
Source organism: Anaerolineae bacterium (assembly GCA_016927375.1). GTDB lineage: Bacteria > Chloroflexota > Anaerolineae > Aggregatilineales > UBA3940 > JAFGMS01. The sequence continues at coordinate 6,129 of JAFGMS010000460.1, read as the reverse complement.
GAAATTGGATCGACTCGCTTTATGACCTTGCAATGGATGGGCATCTTGTGCGACGCAAGTTTCAGCGCCTCAACAGCAGTCTCCTCATCCACGCCAGCGATCTCGATCATCACCCGGCCTGGCTTGACTACAGCTACCCAGTGATCCACCGATCCTTTACCCTTGCCCATACGGGTCTCAGCAGGCTTGGATGTAACAGGCTTGTCTGGGAAAATCCGAATATAGACTTTTCCACGCCGTTTCAAATGACGCACGATGGCACGACGTGCAGCCTCGATCTGGCGGCTGGTGATCCAGGCAGGCTCAAGTGCCTGCAGGCCGATATCGCCAAAGTCAACCTTGACCCCACGCGATTCTTTACCCTTCATCCGCCCGCGAAACTGCTTGCGATATTTGACACGTTTGGGCATTAACATCTTCGTTCATCTCCACACGGCAGATCAACAATGGGCACCTGACCCCTGATCGACCATTTCTAGGTATTTCTACTGACTTACATAAACTCCGGTTGCTTCCGAGTCCGATTCGGTTAACACGTCACCCTTGTAAATCCACACCTTTACCCCAATCCGGCCAAAGGTAGTGAGGGCCTCCGCTGTCCCATAATCGATATCCGCACGCAGAGTTGTGAGTGGTACTTGTCCCTCGTGGACGCTTTCACGACGAGCCATCTCTGCACCAGACAAGCGACCTGAACAAATAATCTTGATCCCCTTCGCGCCCTGCTTCATCGCCTGCTGTGCAGCACGTTTCATAGCACGGCTATGAGAAATGCGCCGGTTCAACTGGCCAGCGATGTTCTCAGCCACCAGTTTGGCATCCAGATCTGGAGAAGCAATCTCCTCTACCTCGATCTTGACCTTCTTGCCTGTCAGAGCTTCGAGATCCTGGCGGAGCTTTTTGACCGACTCGCCCTTACGACCAATCACGATACCTGGCCGAGCGGTATGAAGTGTCACCAAAACTTGATTAGGATAGCGCTCAATCTCGACCTTTGAGACACCAGCACTGCCGTGAATCTCCTGAACCATGTCACGAATCTGGAAATCCTCATGCAGCAGCTCACTGTAGCGCTGCCCTTCGGCATACCATCGCGCGTTCCAGTCCCGGATCACCTTCAGGCGAAAACCTAGCGGATGTACTTTACGTCCCATTATCTATTCCTCCTGCTCCTCGCCCGCATCAGCGGCCACAACCACCTGCTCTTCGCTTAGTACTACTGTCACATGCGAAGTGCGGCGAATCCAGGGCTTGAACCGGCCACGTGCTCCAAAGCGTCGCCAGGGACGACGTGGTCCCTCATTGGCATACACTGCCGAGATCAACATCTCACCCGGATCGAGCTCGAAGTTGTTTTCAGCATTAGCCATTGCGCTCTTGACCACTTTCAACAAGAGACCAGCACCCTTTTGCGGCATATGCCGCAGAACGTCTACTGCCTGGCGGGGAGGCATTCCCCGCACCCGATCACACACCAACCGGATCTTCGTAGGGGAGATCGGCAGGTATCGAGAAGTAGCCCGCACATCCATAGTTATTTCGCCTTCTTTTCCCTAGTAAAGTGACCACGAAACGTTCGTGTGGGAGCAAACTCACCGAGCCGGTGTCCAACCATGTTTTCCGTAATATAGATTGGCACATGCCGACGACCATCATGAATAGCAATAGTATGTCCCACAAACTGCGGAAAGATCGTCGAAGCACGACTCCAGGTTCGGATCACCTTCTTATCGCCAGCGGCGTTCATCCGCTCGATCTTTGCCAGCAACTTGGGCTCTACAAATGGCCCTTTTTTCAAACTGCGTGACATCTTATCCTCCGCTTATTTGCCGCCCTGGCTTTAACGACGTTTCTTACCACGACGCCGCACAATGAATCTATCTGTACGTTTATTGTGACGTGTCTTCTTTCCCAATGCCGGCTTTCCCCAAGGAGTTTTGGGCCCAGGCATACCAATGGGTGAGCGCCCTTCACCACCTCCATGCGGATGAGCTTTGGGATCCATCGCACTACCGCGTACGGCAGGACGCCAGCCCAGCCAACGTTTACGCCCCGCTTTACCCAGCTTGATATTATTGTGCTCGGTATTCCCCACCTGGCCTATAGTTGCCATGCAAGCCTGGCGGATCAAGCGCATTTCGCCGCTGGGCATACGTACAGTTGCATAGTCGCCTTCCTTCGCCAGCAACTGGGCAGACGTGCCGGCTGCGCGAACCAATTGCCCACCCCGACCCTCATGCAACTCGATGTTGTGCACCATCGTACCAACCGGGATGCTGCGAATAGGAAGAGCATTTCCCGGGCGGATCTCAGACTCGGGACCGCTCATTACCATCTCACCAACCTGGAGTTCCAGAGGAGCGATAATATAACGTTTCTCCCCATCAACATAAGAGATCAGGGCAATGCGAGCAGATCGGTTCGGGTCGTACTCAATACTGGCAACACGCCCAGGCACGCCAAACTTATCACGCTTAAAATCAATGATCCGGTAACGCCGGCGGTGTCCACCGCCGCGGTGACGTACCGTTATACGCCCCTGATTGTTACGTCCCGCACGCCGATGCAATCGCTCAGTCAACGATTTGACAGGCCGCTTGCGAGTAATCTCTTCAAACGAGTGCCCAGTCATTCCCCGGCGGCCGGGTGACGTAGGTTTATATTTCTTGATCGCCATAGGATACCTCTGTTAGCTACCGTATATCTATGCTTTGCCCAGGCGCAACGGTTACAAAAGCCTTCTTCCATTCCTTTGTACGGATAAAGGTTTTGCGCATACGCCGCCCACGCTTGGCCGGCATTATTGCTGTCCGCACCCTCAGTACATCCACATCGAAGATGGTCTCTACAGCCTCTTTGATGAGCGGTTTATTAGCCCTGATATCAACCTCAAAAACATAAACATTGTGCGTGTCTTTTTGGGCCGTCGTTTTCTCAGTGATTATTGGGCGCCGGATTATGTCATAGAGATGCAATTCGCTCATATCACTCGCTCCTCGGCTGTTTTCCAAGCCAGCCAGTAATTAGCTGAAGGGCATCAAGCGGCACGATCACCTTGTCAAACTTCAACAGATCGCGAACATTCAGGTAGCTCGCCCGCAGATAATACGCATCTGGCAAATTACGTATAGAGAGCTCGATATTCTCATCTGCCGAAGCCAATAGCACCAAAGCGCTACTGTCGCCAACCAGATTGCGAAGCAGATCAACCATATCTCGCGTCTTAGGAGATTTGACTTCCAGCCGATCCACCAGCACGATACCATCCTCAGCCGCCTTGGCCGACAGAGCCGACCTCAGTGCTGCCCGCCGCATCTTCTTGGGCATTTTCTTGGTATATTTGCGCGGATGAGGACCATGTGCGATGCCGCCACCAACGAAAATGGGGGCCGCACGATTACCATGGCGAGCGCGCCCAGTACCCTTCTGACGATACCATTTCATCTTGGTACGGGCGACTTCACTGCGCCGCTTCGTGCTGTGGGTTCCCAATCGTGCATTTGCCATCTGCATCACATAATACTGATGCATCAAACCCACATTGATGGGCGCCTCAAAAACATCGGCAGGCAGCTCTACTTGCTCAACTTCACGCCCATTCATATCTTTGACAGGGATTTTGATTGACATATGTTTCCCTCTGCTCCTACTTGACCGTCGGCTGGATGGTCACTAAACCACCCTTGGCACCAGGGATGCTTCCCCTCACGGCCAGAAGGTGTCTCTCAGCATCAACGACAACAACCTCAAGATTCTGCATGGTGACTCTCTCGCCGCCCATCCGACCGGCCATGCGTGTCCCCTTCATGACGCGACCAGGTGTAGTTGTAGCGCCTATTGAGCCTGGGGCACGAACCCTATCAGAAGCACCATGGGTCTTAGGTTGTCGATGAAAATGATGACGCTTGATTGTGCCAGCAAAACCTTTACCCTTGCTCGTTCCGACAACATCTACATAGTCTCCAGCCTCAAAGACTTCGACCGTGATCTGCTGGCCTTCCTGCATACCGGAGAGATCCTCAGTACGGAACTCTCGGAGATGACGCAATGCAGGAACATTCTCGGCCAGCTTTTTGCGCTGCGGATGCTCACCATCCGGCTTGAGAAGGCCCAGATGACCGCGTACAGGCTTCTTTAGACGACGTTCGATCTTGCGCTCCCGCGCTTTCTCATCCGTCACATTGGCTGCGATTTCTTCGAAGCCAAGCTGTACCGCGCTGTAGCCATCAGCGTCTAAAGTTTTGATTTGCGTAATCCAGCAGGGACCAGCCTTGATCACCGTCACCGGGACCACCGCCCCATCCTCATCAAAAATCTGGGTCATCCCTACTTTTTTGCCAATGATGCCCTTAATCATTTGTGGCATTGCCTCCACGGGGACTGCTTATCAGAAGTGCAATTAGTCGCGGATGCCTTCTTTGCATCATCCCCTACCTTACAATCTCAACTACCCACCTTCAGCAACAAGCAACCGGGTAGCCTATTTTCAATGTGAAACAATGTTTCGTAGTGCAAACCGGCAGTTATCAGATTCGACTTCGCATGAACACTAGAGCTTGATCTCGATGTCAACGCCAGCAGGCAAATTCAAGCGCGTAAGCGTATCTATCGTCTTGGCGTCCGGTTCGAGCACGTCTATCAGACGCAGATGGGTACGCATCTCAAAGTGCTCTTGCGAATCCTTATCAATGAACGTGGAACGACGCACTGTCCATCGCTCAATCCGGGTAGGCAAGGGCACAGGGCCAAGAATCCGCGCCCCTGTACGTTCTGCCGCCTCAACAATCCGCCGCGCCGACTCGTCCAGAACGCGATGGTCATATGCTTTTAGCCGAATTCGGATCTTCTGTTTAGCCATAAGAAATCCTTCAGTGTTCCAGATGCCGGACCGCTCTGGGAAGCCCGGCATCCGATATATTGCTTGTGCTACTCTATGATCTCAGTGATAACGCCGGCGCCGACAGTCAGGCCACCCTCACGGATAGCGAACTTGGAGCCTCTTTCCAGGGCTACAGGCGTGATCAACTCAACGGTCATGTTGACGCTGTCGCCGGGCATTACCATTTCCACGCCCTCCGGCAGCTCAATAGAGCCGGTCACATCCATGGTGCGGATGTAGAACTGGGGCTTGTAGCCGCTGAAGAACGCCTTGTGGCGGCCGCCTTCATCCTTGCGCAGCACGTACACTTCGCAGTAGAACTTGCGATGTGGTGTGATGCTCTTGGGAGCGGCCAACACCATGCCGCGCTCAACCTCGTCACGTTCAATGCCGCGCAACAAGACGCCGGCGTTGTCACCTGCCACCACTTCAGACAGCTCCTTGTGGAACATCTCTGTGCCGGTGATAACCGTCTTCACGATCTCATCCCGCAGCCCGACGATCTCGATTTCCTCGCCTTTCCTGGCCACGCCGCGATCAACACGTCCTGTCACGACCGTGCCACGCCCCTTGATGCTGAAGACATCCTCTATCGACATCAGGAACGGCTTCTCGGTATCGCGTATCGGCGTTGGGATGTACTCGTCGACGATGTTCATCAACTCCAGAATGGAAGCATATTCCGGCGCTGTGTGGTCATCGCTGGCACTTTCCAGTGCGGCCAGGGCTGAGCCGCGGATGATCGGAATGTCATCACCAGGGAACTGATAGCTGGTCAGCAGCTCGCGCAGCTCCAGCTCTACCAGCTCCAGCAGCTCCGGGTCATCCATCATATCGACCTTGTTCAGGTAAACGACGATGGCCGGCACCTCTACCTGACGAGCCAACAGCACATGCTCGCGCGTTTGGGGCATTGGACCGTCCGGCGCTGCCACGACCAGGATCGCCCCGTCCATCTGCGCCGCGCCTGTGATCATGTTCTTGATGTAGTCACGGTGACCCGGGCAATCGACGTGTGCATAGTGGCGTGCCTGCGTCTCATACTCCACATGCGCGATGTTGATCGTGATGCCGCGCTCTTTTTCTTCCGGCGCATTGTCGATGGAGTCGAATGAACGGAACTCCGCCATCCCTTGCATTCTCAACACTTTGGTGATGGCCGCCGTCAGCGTCGTCTTGCCATGATCGATGTGACCAATCGTTCCGATGTTGACATGCGGCTTTGTGCGCTCAAACACTTCTTTACCCAT
>JAFGMS010000057.1 GCA_016927375.1 Anaerolineae bacterium | reverse complement strand
TAAGCGCGCCAAGTGGATTCCCGCTTTCGCGGGAATGACAGTAGCCGTAGCGAAAAGGATGACATTGGGCTTAAGTTGACACCTATGATCTCGTCCTTTATTACAACGCAATGAACCATCCCCTATTCTCGCGTGTTGCCAAAGGCTGTGGAATGCTAACTGAAATGAAATGCACCTTAATCGAATTGGTAATCCCAACCAAAGTTCACACCGGCCAGATATTGGTTTGCCTGTATAGTAACGATTGTCTCAGCTGTTCCGTTGGCAGGATACGTCCAGCCGCCAGGAATCAGGACTTTTTCGTTGGTTGGGTCAAGCGCATCGATGGCAACGCAGTATGTGCCGGCAGCCAGATTGGCAAAGCTGTACATCCCCTCGCTGGGCCCACTGGCATCGGTTATGTCGGTTGCCACGACGCCCCCCGAGCAGTTCCCCGACCGTAATGTGACGAGCACCCCACCGATTGGAGGCTCTCCGTGATTCCAGATGCCATCGGCTTGATAACCATGTACATCTGACGGAACACATCCCTCAGAGTGATAATCGACTTCGTGGGTACAATGGTCAGCCCAGACCGTGCCAGAGATCGACGCGCCGCTGCCGGAGCCTGAGCTAACAGCTACCAGGGCGTATGGCTTGGTGCCAAAGAGGCGCCCATCTGGGGCGCGCATCTGGAAGCGGGCTGTCTGCTCGGTGCCAATGGGTGCGCCCGATGAGAGTGTCAGTGTCATGCTGATGTCTACCTCGTCACCCGGCGGGACGTCCGGCATGGGCACTGTGCCGGGGTCGGCGATGAGCATGCCACCCGTGATCTGGGTAAACTGAAAAGAGCCATCCCATGGGCAGGTGCCGCTGTTACGCAGCCGCCATGTCTTGGTAAAGGTCGATCCGGGTTTCATGGGTGTCCGGTCCGGGATGGTCACGTCGGCCACGAAGTCGGAGTCGAGTGTGCAGTCAGGTGAGAGTGTGGCGACTGTCGGCGTAGCACCGGCCGGGAGTGGTTCTTCTGTTGCGAGTTGCGTTACCGAGGGAAGAGAGTGTGTCGTGGCTTTAGGCGTAAGCTGAATGACCGCGGTCGGTTCTTCTCTCCCACCTGTGGCAGGCTGCGTGACAGCACCGCTCGGTGCGTTGCAGGCCAGGACTGCCAGGATGATGGCAAGGAAGCCGACCACAGGGAAGCGTGCAGAAGTCATGTTCATTCTCCATGGTGAGCCAACTCGCAGCTGCTCAGACCTCACAGGTCTTTGAACCACTAGGTTCCAAGCCGAAATCGGTTCGAAACATGCACTGTGAGTGGGCGAAGATCGCTCAGAGACCTGAGGTCTCTAGTTGATTAGTTACGTCAAATCACGCTTAGGGGGAATTATAGGTCAGACAAAATGTGGGCGCTACCATAGGGGGATGTGAACAGAGCATCCCCCTTGCAGGTCGAGGATACAGGATCTTCTGATACAGTTTTAGCCTTCTGGGGTCGGATCGACCCCCGGATGCTCTTCAGCGAAGTTCTCAAGGTGGTAGTCCGGCGATTTCTTGAACGCCCCCTTGCAGCCATCGCAGCAGAAATAATAGGTGTTGCCTTTGTGTTCCGCCTGGGATGTCCATCTGCCTTTCTCGGTGGACATTCCACACACAACATCGTAGACTGCTACCGCCATTGTCATTCCTCCTTTGAAAGTGGTGATGTGTATGTACCTGCTGCTATCTCAAGCGTCTGTTGATGCATACCTCCATCACTCCTGTCATTCCCGCGAAAGCGGGAATCCATAAGCCACAATTAGTTGCTGCTATTTTTATTCCCTATGGTGAGCTTTGGCTCATGAACCACCTCTTTGGGTGATTTGCTTTGATTCTAGCGTTCTGTCTCCTCCTTTTCATGCTCGGGAAACAGATAGTGCCCACAAAGCAGCCTTTGTGCGCTAAATGGGCCGCGATAATGGACGAAAAAGGGCACGGTGTTAACCGTGCCCTTTCGCTAGACCGGGTAGATTTTACGTTGTCGTTATTGCAGCTTTTCCGCAAAGGCCAATATGTTGCCTGTGCCGGGGCCGGTGATGACGTAAAGATGCCCGGCTTCCTGCCACACCAGCATCGCTTGGTGTCCTTCAGCATCAGGATCGTTCCAGAACATGAGCGCGCTTGAGCTGCGTACGTTGATTTCTTGCATATTGCTCATCATGTCGGTGGGGATCGGCACGACCAGTGTGGTTGTCCAGTCAATGGTGTTGCTCATCCGCTCGGCTTCCTGGGGTGACATACCGAGCAGTTGCAGCATGGCACCGCCCAAGGCTTGGATGTCTACTCCTTCCGGCACGGTGACCGTTGGGCTGGGCATCTCAGCCAGTGAATACAGGCTCAGCGTATCCGGGTCTTGATAGTTAAGCATCACCCCTGCCGGGACAGAGATATCGAAGGGCCTGCCATCGATGTTAGCTGGTATGAGCTCCTGATCGAGACCGACCTCATTGAAGATCGTGCGCAGTGCCTCAATGTCGGGTGTAAAACGCATGACTGTCTGACTGCTGATCAGAATGTTAGTCGGCTCTCCGAGGCTCTTTGCTGCTTGCTTTGGCCGGAAACCAACTATCCGGATGGCCTCATCTAAGGAAGCAACTCGGACCGGCTCTCCGCCTCCCTCCAGAATCTCCTGCTCGCCAAAGAAGGTGTCCTGATCGAGCGCCTGCACAAGCTGATCGACGCGCTGTGGGTCGACGCCCACAACAACGAACCTCTCCACCCGGAACAGCGAGAGGAAGTCGCTGGCAAGTGCACCAACCGGTGTCCAGGCTACCAGGCCGACCAGCAGGGCGGCCCCGGCGATCCCTCCCAGCACACGTTGAACCGTCCGGTTTATTTTGATTTTTCCTGTCATTGTTAACTCACCTCTTCTTTCAGTATTTCGTCTGAACTCGACCAGGGCCCGCCTCGCGTCAGGTTGGTCGAATGACCCTGGCACAAGTGTGCCCAGCAAACGTTGGGTGTAGCTGTCTTGTTCATTCAGGGGATGGCCTTCTTGATGATCAAACTGTTTCATATCCCCTCCTCACTTTCCACCGTTGTAAGCGGCTAAAAACGTACGTTTGGCTCGGGCCAGGAGTGTCCCGATAGAGCTTGGGGCGACCCCGATGATCTCCGCCACTTCCTGATAACTGAAGCCTGTCTGGTTGAGCACTAACATCTTGGCATCGCGCTCCGGGATTTTTAGCAGAGCTGCTCTTACCTGGCGTTGAACCTCACGGCGCGTGACTTCCTCTTCTGGTATTGCGGGCGGCAATATATCTCTCCCGGCTTTGTGCTCACGCTGATAGCGTCGATGGCTGGCCCGCAAGGCGTTATATCCGGTATTGGTCGCCACCCGGTACAGCCACCCTGCAACGTTTTCGCTGTGGCGGAGTGGATTCTGGTAAAGTTTAACGAACACTTCTTGGGCCAGATCCTCGGCTTCTTGCCGGGTTCCGACCAGCCGGAACAGAACACCATAAACCATGTCGTAGTGCCGCTGGAAAAGGGCTTCGAATCCTGCTTCATCTCCAGAGCGAAAGCGATGCAGCAGCAAGGCATCAGTGTGTGTGCTCAAGTGATCATCTCCTGGCATGAACGTTCATCCACCCTTCTAAACACCATCTGTCGTGGTTTTGTGACGTGTAGGCTCTTTTGATCGTCCCGATGGGTGCTGCATTGGTCTTTGAAGATTGTTGATAGCGTGGTGAGCACACATATGCGGCCTCTACGAGATTCTACTCCGCTTGGGGAGGAGGAGCCAGCGTAAATGTGATATGCTTTGGGTGTGTTTCATCTCAGTTGAAAGGCTTCTCGGGATTTGCATGAACCGTTCTATGTCACAGCCGGATGCATTGAACCTCTACAAAATCTTACCTGCAATCAGGTCAAATCCTTATGGGAAATGGTTCAAATCTGCATAAGAAACGCTCCGGATCTTCATAGGAAACAAGCAAATCCTCATAGGATTCGGAGTAAATCCTCATAGGAAACCGGCCCAATCCTTACTGGAAACCAAGATGTCCCTTACAGGAAATTGACAAGCCGAATTCTTGCCGGGAACAGATACAAAACGATCTGTGATCGAGAAGTTTGCACTCAACTTAAATGAAACGCACCCATATGCTTTGCACAATGGAAGTAGAGACACTCTCTGTCGTAATGCTTTTGCTCATTGCTCGTGATTCGTTGCTGTCTTCGGGGGTACGGCCATGTTTCACAGTCTACGAACGCGACTGACGCTCATCTTTATCGGGCTGGCGGTAGCACCTTCGATTGCCGTTAGTGCCATCCTGGGCCAGCGCAGCTTTGTATATCTTGAACAAGAAGCCATAAGCTCTCAAATCGATAAGGCACAGCTTGTTGGAACGGAAGTCAGAGCGTTCATCCGGGAACACGAGAATGAATTAAACCGTCTTGGTGACGTCCGTAGCATCAACCGGCTCGATGTGCCGGATCAAAAGGCGCTTCTGAGTAGCCTGTTGTCATCTGTGCACGACTACCAGGAGTTGATTCTGCTCGATAGCGTAGGCGAGGAGGTAATACGGCTCTCACGAAGCGAGGTGATCGACGAGGATGAGTTGATTAGTCACTCTAACACACAAGATTTCCTATATCCCAAAGCAACAGGTGAAATCTATTACAGCTCTGTACGGTTTGAGGAACCTCATCTCGAACCTTTGCTCACCATCGCTGTGCCTATATTCGATGCCAGGAGTGGCGACTTGTCAATGGTTATTATAGCCCATCTGCGGCTCAAAACGATCTGGGAACTGTTTTCCTCGCTTGATTACCAGGGCGGGGAAGATATATTCATGATCGATAGTAGTGGGCGTGTCGTAGCGCACCGGAATCCATCGATTGTTCTACGAGAAACAACCTTCCGGCTCAGTGCTGAACAAGGGCGCACGACTGGCCTGTCAGGAACCGATGTCATCTTTGCTGCCAACAGAGTTCAGATCGGTAATGAAGAACTGATCGTCGTGGCGGAACGGCCTTTTGATGAGGCGGCAGCACTTGCACTCAGCATCAGCACTATCACGGCTGTCGTGACACTGATCGCACTTATGTTTGCCATTGTTGTGGGTATTGTCACCGTACGGCAGATCGTCGGTCCGGTAGAGCGTCTTTCACACGTTGCACAAGCGATCGCAAAGGGTGACCTTTCGCAGCGGATGGAAGTTGACCGCAAGGATGAGATCGGTGAGCTGGCTCAGTCATTTAACAGCATGACCACACAGCTTCAGGACACACTCGAAAGTGAACGTGCTGCGCGGCACGAGGCGCAGGAGGCCAACCGCCTCAAAGACCTCTTTCTGGCGACTATGAGCCACGAGCTGCGCACACCACTCAATGCCATTATCGGCTTTCTGGGGCTTATACTCTACAGTGAGCAGCTCGATGAAGATAACACACACATGGCTAACCGGGCTATGGCCAATTCAAACCGGCTCCTCGGGCTGATCAACAATATTCTCGACCTATCGCGTATCGCGTCGGGGCGGCTGGAGATCACGCCGGTGCCTATGTCTTTTAGTGAGTTAGCCGAGGCCATTCGGAGGGACATGGAGCAGCAGCTCAAAGAAAAGAACCTGGCTTTTAAGATGGATATCGACCCTGATTTGCCCGCTCAAACCTTCCATGACGAGGAGCGCCTTACTCAGATTATCACCAACCTACTTGGCAATGCGATCAAGTTTACCAACCAGGGCGAGGTGCGCCTGGCCTTGCGTAGAAATGAGGGGAGATTGCAGATCGAGGTCTCTGATACTGGGATCGGCATTCCCTTCGCTAAACAAGAGATCATCTTCAACGAATTTACCCAGCTTGACAGCGGCTCGGCTCGCAAGTATGGCGGTGCAGGCCTTGGGCTGTCTATTGTCAAGCGCTTGTCTATGCTGATGGGGGGCGGCGTCAAGGTTTCAAGTGATGTCGGTAAAGGCACTACCTTTATGGTCGATTTGCCGCTGAAGCTGGCTGTCGAGGCCGCTTCTCATGTGGCCAGAGAGGAAATGTGATATGCCGGATCGTTTCGATGGGCGGTTGGAGGGTTGGCTTGTCCTGCTGGTAGACGATGAGCCGGACAGCCTGGAGGTGGTTACACGCTGGCTCAAGCTGGCTGGCGCAACGGTACTGACTGCCTGCGATGGGAAAGCAGGGCTTGAGATCGCTGTGAAGCACAGGCCGGATTTTATCCTGGCCGATCTCTCGATGCCTGTGATGGATGGCTGGGAGATGCAGTATAAGCTAAAGAACAACCCTGAGATGGCCTGCATCCCCGTTATTGCCTTGACGGCCCATGCTTTACAGTATGTCGAAGACCGAGTTGTGGCGGCAGGGTTTGCCGCTCATATTGCCAAGCCGTTCAAGCCGGAAGAGCTTATTTCTGAGGTGCTCCGGGTTGTGCGGGGCAAGGGCGTCATAAGATCCGGCTCGACCAAAAATGGCCAGAAGTGAGACTATTCTCCTGATAGCAATTCCTGGATCAGCGTGCCGTTGATGTAGATCTCTGCACCGTTTACTGTTGAAAACTGCGTGGCAGTATATATGAGCTGTGCAATGATGCGTGGATCGTCACATGTTCCGCCGGAGAGTAATGTTCCTTCCAGGTGAATGACTGCCTTCCCATCCTCATCGATGGCGATGTCCCCGATTGTTAGCATAGACTGGTACAGGGCGTTGTATAGGCCGGATTCCCCAAGATACTGATCTCGGATGGCGAGCAGCTCTTCCAATGCAGTTCGCAGCGGTGCCTGCGTTGGGGTAATCTGGCGTTCCACCGCGACGATGCTGTCGCCGCAACCGATTTTGTCGCCCGACTGGCCGTTATCCTCAACTGCCACCAGGAAAATCTTTATCTGATCGATACCTGCTGGCGTTGAGACGGCAGTAGGCTCAAGGATCGTTGAGGGCCGTGTAGCCGATGCGGAAGGTGCCGTTTCGCTGGTCGATGTAGCGGCCGATGGGCTGAATGTCGCCGAGCTTTCTGCTGTGGGTGGATTGGTCATGGTGACGGTTGGAAAAGGCGTGACTGTCGGCGCTCTGGGAGCGTTGCAAGATAACATGGCGGCTATCAATAGGATGATCGAGCCGAGCTGGATGCAGTGTTTCACACTTTGGTTTTTCACATGGCAGTGGTAATCGTTCAAATTCTACACTCTGATTAGTTTTTCAAGCCAGGGAATGTGTTCGTTCTTGCGCTTCCACCATAGGTCTTCCCAGATGTAATGTACCGCAAGCTGCTTGTAGATGCCGTAGTGCTCAAAGTGCTCCAACAGCTCATCGACCGGTACGGGGTCTTCCGGGTCTCGGTCAAAGAATACCTTGGAATAAATCTTTTGTTCCCAAGGTGAGATGTGATCGAAGAAATCCCAATGATGAAATACATCCATCAGCAGATACCAGACTGTGGCCGGGCCAACACCGTACAAATCAAGCAGTTCCTTACGCTGTGTCTCGCGATCTTGCCGGCGTAGGACCATCTCGTCGATCTGCCCGGCTGCAAAGGCGGCATCGATGCGCTTGATGGATTTAGCCCGGTAGCCAATCTTGAGTGCTCGCAGCTCATCTTCGCTCACATCTGCCAGCCTGCCGGGCGACCAAAAGCACCACAGCTCTTTGCCGTCGAAAGAAAGCAGGGTCCCATAGCGCTCCAACAGCATCTGAAACATCTGGATCGACCGTTTGATCGTTGCATTCTGTAATACAACGCCAATGATCAGATATTCATATAGAGAGCTGGGATGTCCCGGGCGCATTCCTCGCCAGCGTTCGAGGATCGGGCCGAGTGCTTCGTCCCGGCTAAAGGCTGTGTAGAAGCCGGTCAGATCGAGATAGAGATTGTAGCGGTAGCCTAGCTCCTCAACCAACGATTCGGCAAAAGGTTCCTCCAGTTTGCCGGTGTAGTGAATGTCAACCTGGACGGCAGGTTGTTCTATATTGCCCACGTTGGCAAACGTCAGCCCAATTGACCGGCCCTGCCAATACCACGTTTGCCAGCGTATACCCGGCTCCCAGTGATTATCGCCTGAAGTGAAGTGGTCAGGTTTGTGGAAGGTCGCGTCAAAGTTGAATGGCGCGGTTGGCGCCAACCGGACGGACTTGACTTCTGTTAGCTCCATTGGTTTCTGAGCCGGATCTCCTATTGCCCTGTCACCGAGCCGATTACCTGCCACCCCTTGCCCTCAGGCTCCAGCGCAATAGTTTGCCCCAGGTAGTCACTGAAGAAGAGGCGAGGTTTATCGCCAGGGGTCTTTTGGTAGGTCATACTGAACGGGACTTCGTCGTTGATGGCCCAGCCAATGCGGTCGGCCAGTCCTTCGGTGGCGCGCCACACCATCCCAAAGCCGCGCCGTGGCTGTTTCAGCCCCTCCGGCGGTACGTATGCCGGATCGTCCTCCGGCATTCCTTCAGCCCAGGGATTGGCTATCATCAGCCAGGCCGGTTGTGTCGAGTCGGGGTCTTGTGGCGCATCGCTGAAGAGTACGATGATCTGGTTGGTGTCCCCCATCCAAAACATCCGCCCACGCTCGAATTCCTGGGCGCTGGCTTGTATGCTTACTGGTTCAGCAGCCGGGCAATACTCCTCTGGAGGGGGTTGGAAGAACCAGTTCAACTGGCAGGTGACGGTCACGACGGCGGTTTTTTGTACCGTTGCGATCCCGTTGGTCACTGCCAGCATGTATTCCTCGTAGCGTTCATCGCCGCGTACCACCACTGATAACGTGCCCTCCGTGTCAACCTGCCAGGCATGACCCCGCGAACCATCGTTGTTGATACGTACGATCGATGCCTCTGTTCCTCCCTCGCTTGACCACATTAAAAGCACCGGCATACCAGGAGGTGCTTCGATGGGGTAGCTTACAAAATAGCCGATCTTGGGTTTGGGGCCGGCAATTGCGTCCCTGGCTGAGTTGGTTAGTTCATTTGGCGAGAGCGTCGAGGTAGCGTGAACGGGCGGCGTGGATGTATAGGGGAGAGTTAGCGTGATTGTTGGCGTGACAGTTGGTGTGGTGGGTGTAGGCGTGTCGAGCTCACTGATGGCCGGTGTGCTGGTGAAAACCGGGCTGGGTGTGAGAGTGGCCAGTGATGCGATGGTTGGCATACCGCCGACCAGATCGGCACACCCGCTGATACCCAACATCAACACACAGACCAGAATAGTTGACTTTATTCGATGCATAGCAGCTCCCCCAAAAATGAGTTGACCTTCACAACATATGCATCATACTTCGAGGCTTGTAAGTAAGCAAGAGGCAATTCAAGCTGAGTTGGCTCGTTTATAAGAGATGAGCCGATATTTGAAGTCAATGCGGTCAGATATTATAATCGAGGCCTCTCCCCTTCATTGCATCTGAGCATCACTGGGCCTGGGGAGCTTCGAAAACCGGGGGATTACAGGGGTTTCCTACCACCTCATCATTATCATTAATCACGATTTGAATGCGGCTTGCAGCATGCCGACTAGTAGGCTGATGAGTCTTTGATTCACATTCTGCGTTCATTGCGTGATGGCAATCCCCACTATCACACGTAAAGCGTAATCATAATCGGCTGTCCTGATCGACCGAGAAGAAAACGTACTACACAAGGATCGCCAAGGAAGAGATCAGAAAGGAGCTGCTCATAAGTCGTAACTCACGATAGCAGATGAGAGTGACCTGCTGTTCACACAAGTCTGCCGTTATCAACTGACTGGTCGCTGGTAGCTATTTGCATGAGATGCCGATGCCCAAAAAGCTCACCAAGGGGAATGAAAACAGCATCAGCTTGCCGGTATTGTAGCGTATGGATTCCCGCGAGAGCGGGAATGACAGGAGCAGCGAAAGTGTGGCAAGCTGCTTCCTGCGAAAGCAATAGGTGCATGTGGCGCTTTTAACTCATGCCTCAGCCCTCATGGCTCAGGCCTATTTTCAGAGGAGAGGAGTCTAACCTATGAACACTTCAACCAAACGACGACTGTTCGTAATTGCCATACTGGTTGCTGCCAGTGTTCTCTTTGTTACCCAGGTGTTTGCTTCACCAGCAGCAATGGGTAAGCGAGACTACACCTGGCGCAACGTCGAGATTGTGGGGGGCGGCTACGTACCGGGGATCATCTTCAATTCCAGTGAGCCCGATTTGGTCTACGCCCGTACAGACATCGGTGGGGCCTATCGATGGGACCCGAAGGCTGAGCGCTGGATACCATTGCTGGACTGGGTAGGCTGGGATGATTGGGGCCTGACCGGCGTCGACAGCCTGGCCACCGATCCTGTCGATCCCAACCGCGTCTACGTGCTGGCCGGCACATACACCAACGACTGGGATCCCGGCAACGGCGCCATCCTGCGCTCCAAAAACCGGGGCCGCACCTGGCGACGCACCGATCTGCCCTTCAAGTCCGGTGGGAACATGCCCGGCCGTAACATGGGCGAGCGTCTGGTCATCGACCCCAACGATAACAGTATCCTATACCTGGGCACTCGCAGCGGCAACGGCCTGTGGCGCAGCACCGACTACGGCAAGAGCTGGAGCCAGGTGACCAGCTTCCCGGCTGTTGGCTCATATGCCCAAGATCCCAGTGACACAGGTGGCTACCTGTCTGATCCTCTCGGAGTGGTGTGGGTGGTCTTCGACCCGCAGACGGGCAGCCCCGGAAGCGCGACTCAGACCATCTACGTCGGTGTGGCCGACCTGGGTACCAGCATCTACCGCAGCACTGACGGGGGCGAGACCTGGGAGGCACTCCCCGGCCAGCCCACCGATCCGCCGTTCATGCCGCACCATGCCAAGCTGGCCTCGAACGGTGTCATGTACATCACCTATAACAACAACGGCGGACCGTACGACGGCAGCATGGGCGATGTTTGGAAATATGACACCGGAACCGAGACCTGGACAAATATCAACCCCGATCCTTCCTCCACCACCAACTCGTGGTTCGGTTACGGCGGCCTGGCCGTCGATGCCCAAAACCCAGATACGGTGATGGTCGCTGCACTGAACATGTGGTGGCCCGACGTCGTGATCTGGCGCAGCACTGATGGCGGCGCAACCTGGAGCCGGATCTGGGATTTTGGTGCCGAATGGCCCAATCGTGACAACCACTATGTGCAAGACATCTCTGCAGCGCCCTGGCTGGATTGGGGCGCCAGCCCGGCTCTACCTGAAGTCTCACCCAAGCTCGGCTGGATGGTCGGTGATCTGGATATCGACCCCTTCAACTCAGACAAGATGCTGTACGGCACCGGTGCTACCATCTACGGCACCAACAATCTGACCGAGTGGGACGCCGGCAACCCGATCACGATCAGCGTGCAGGCGCAGGGGCTCGAAGAGACCTCCGTGCAAGACCTGATCAGCCCGCCGGAAGGCGCGCCGCTCATCAGCGCGCTGGCTGACATCGCAGGCTTCCGCCATGACGACCTCTCCGTCGTCCCGTCCACCATGTTCCTCAACCCCTACACCGGCACCACCTCCAGCCTCGACTACGCCGAGCTGAGCCCGAACATCATTGTCCGGACCGGCTGGGGCGATAACGGCAACGCTGGCTACTCCACTGACGGTGGATCGACCTGGATACCGATGGCTACAGAGCCGGAGGGGAGCGGCGGTGGCGTCATTGCTGTTGCTGCCGACGGGGCCAGCATCGTGTGGAGCACGGGCGGCGCGGTGTACTATTCGCTCGATAATGGCAATACCTGGACAGCTTCTGCCGGCATCTCAGGCGATGCCCGCGTGGCTACCGACCGGGTAGACTCCGAGTGGGCCTATGCCTTTGCAGCGGGTACGTTCTACGTCAGCAAAGACAGAGGGGCAACCTTCACCGCCACCACCGCAACAGGACTCCCGGCAGAGGGCCCGGTCCGGTTCAAGGCCGTGCCCGACCACAGGGGCCATGTCTGGCTGGCAGGCGGCAGCGACGAGGAAGGCGTCTACGGGCTGTGGTTCTCGCGCAACGCCGGAGCCACCTTTACCAAGCTGCGCCACATAGAAGAAGCCGACACCATCGGCTTTGGCAAGGCCGCGCCATGGCGGCGCTACCCGGCCCTGTACATCAGCGCCCAGATCCACGGCGTGCGCGGCATCTACCGCTCTGATAACGGCGGGCGGAGCTGGGTACGCATCAACGACGATGATCACCAGTATGCCTGGACGGGCGCAGCCATCACCGGCGACCCGCGCGTGTATGGGCGCGTCTACATCAGCACCAACGGCCGCGGTATCCTCTACGGCGACCTATCACACCCGCATCCACAGCACTGATATCACCTCAGATGTCAACCGAGGGCCAGGGATCACCTGGCCCTTGGTCGTTATGCTCACTGGCGCAGCATGCCCATGCGCGGTGAATTCTTGCAGCCATTGTTGGATGTAATACTTCCTCTCACAGCGCGTATCTATTGGTATAAGAGCCTCGCTACTTAAAAAGGGAAGTGCCATGAATAAGCACTTGCATGTTATCCGGCAGTTGTCCAGTCATCGACAAATAGAGAAGAGGCCAGGCGGTTCGCGCCCGGTACGCCGCCTGCTCGGGATGGGTTTTTTAGTAGGGAGCCTGTTGGCGGGGTGCAGCACTGAAGCCTCCATAGTTGCAACCGGTAGCTCTGTAGATGACACACTGTCGGGAGTTGCTGATCTCAATACCTCTCAGAGTCAAGAGCAACAGGAAGCTCAGCCTTCCTCACCAACAGCGTCGGCTGTCTCCAACCTGACCGCGACTCCTGTTGAGGATTTGCAGCACACCGATGCCCATATGCCTGCTGCTGCGATGCCCAGCCCGGTACCTGTTCAGCAGACCAATCCAACTGCAACACCGGTGGTATTTGTCAGCTGCGACGGTCACCAGGTGGATGAAATAACCATCGACGCTTTTACGGTCTCGCCGCCGGAAGCCAGGCCCGGCGAAAACGTTACCCTGAACTGGCAGGTGAACGGTGCGGTGTCGCATGTGGATATTCTTACCTATGTTGCCGACCCTGCCCCTTATTATCGTCCAATAGAAACGACATTGTCCGCTGCCGGTTCACTGGTTGTTAAAGCGCCGCAAAATCAGCGCTACTCCACGTCATGGTGCTTACACGCCTATACCAATGATGGACGCTATACGGCGGCATTGGCCAGTGCCAAGCTCACTTGCCCTGATGAGTGGACTTTCCCCAATCCGCCCGCCAACTGCCCGCAGCCGCCTACCTATACGCGCCTGGCCATACAGCGATTTGAGCGCGGCTTGATGATCTGGTCAGAAGCGCTTGAAAATATTCGTATCTTCCACATGGACAGCCCAGACCCCGAGCTGCGTCACTGGGAGATTAAAGTCAACACCTGGTTTCCCGGCATGCCTGAAAGCGACCCGTCTATTACGCCGCCGGACGGCTATTACCAGCCGGTGCGCGGCTTTGGGCAGTTATGGCGCACGGGCGAGGATTACAACGGTACCATACGTGACCGGTTAGGTTGGGCGTTAGAACCGGAGCGGGAGATTGAGCGGGGTGTCATACAATGCGAGACGGCAGTCAAATACCAGACCTGCTATATTGGCGACCCGCAGGGCACTATTTACGTACAGAGGCCGGAACTGACCGGCTGGTATGAATGGACTGGCCCAACGCAATAAGACACGAACCGGCATGAGCGACGCTCACAATGCTCTACTTATCCCCACCTACTTCAATACCGGAAATGTGTTCCAGCGCCTTGACCAGCGCGTGATTACCTTCTGATCCAAGCCCTCTGGCCTGAAGCGTCCGGTACAGGTTAAACACCAGGCTGGTACCAAGCGCCGGAATACCCAGCTCATCGGCGGCTTCCAACACCAGGCGTAAGTCCTTCTGCTGGAGGTCGATGGTAAAACCGGGGCGCCAGTCTCGCTGAAGCATCTGTGGCCCGCGGTTAGACAGCATCCAGCTGCCGGCAGCCCCGCCTTTGACCGCATCGAGGGTCTTGCCCAGGTCAAGGCCGCCCGCTTGGGCAAGCAGCAGTGCCTCGCTGACTCCTAGCTGCGTCACTACGACCAAAATCTGGTTGACCAGCTTGACCAGCTGCCCCGCGCCATGATCGCCCACGTGGGTGATGGTCTTGCCCTCAGCTTGTAGGTAGGGCATGGCTCGCTCAAACTGGTCGGCTTCGCCGCCGACCATAATGCTGAGGGTGCCATTGGCCGCGCCCTCGCTGCCGCCGCTGATAGGCGCATCAAGCATATGAGCATCTTTCTCGGCCAGCCTGGCTGCGATCTGTTGCGTTACCTGTGGGCTGATGGTGCTGTGATCGATCACCAACGCGCCTGGTTTGATGCTCTCTATCACGCCGTCTTCTCCCAGGATGACCTGCTGCACATCCGGCGTATCGCTGACACAGATCAAGATGATGTCACACCGGGAGGCCAGATCAGATGGGCTCTCTGCCACTCCTGCTCCTGTCTCGACAAACTCGTCTGTCTTAGAGAGCGTGCGGTTCCACACTGTCAGATCGAACCCGGCCTTGAGCAAATTGTGAGCCATCCCCCGACCCATAATGCCCAAACCAATGAAGCCAATTTTTGTCGTCATGTCTTTTCCCCTTTACGCTCTATATGTGCAATGGAACTCTGCAAATGGATATGTGTGATGGATAAGGCAGAATGTGTAACGAGTAATAGGTGATAGGTGAAGAAACATAGACATTCGCCACAGTGTTTCAACCTGACAGCCGTCTCAACGTCTAAAGTATCCGCGTCGCAATGGACGCACTTCCTCCAGAGTGATAAACGCCTCCGGGTCGGCTCGCTCAACCAGGGTTCGCACCGCTGGGGCTTTTCGCCGAGACACCGCACAATGAACGACAGATACGTCTCCACATTTGCCCTGGGCCGCAAACAGCGTTGCAGCATGACCGGCGTTACGCAGTGCCAATGCAATGACCTTCCCTCGCTCCTTGGAGTAAATATGGAACATGGCATAACCAAGCGCCAGCTTCTCTTCTGCGATCATCCCTACCGCCACACCCGTGCCAAAGCCTCCGGCATAGCCTAAAACCGTCCATAGATTTAGCTCGTTACTGAGGACCGTGCTAACCGCCAGGATAAACACAGCAGCCTGGGTTGCACCGATCAGGGCTGACAGAAGCTTGCGCCCCCGCATCACAAAAAGCAATCGCAGCGTATCCAAAGACATATCACTTACACGCATCAAGAAAACTAACAATCCTGCCAGTACGGGGCTCATAACAATCCATTCTCCAACGGGCTTATCTCACTAATCGCTCGGATACCATTTTGCCGTAAGGCGCACGGAGTTGCGAATTGTAACAGCCGCGCTCCTCAATCATTTGCAAGATTTCTCCGAATCCATGCCAATTGTGGAAGGTCGAAGCTCTTACTGTTAGCTTCCCGGCGGGCATATGTAGACGTTGAGGGGCGCCTATTAACCGGCCCACCGATGTATCTGGGAGATGCCTGCACAAGTTGATCGCCCGCTTGGCAAACTCTCTTTAGTACACACCTTCATCTCCTCTTCGTTCACAAGCCCTCCGCTGCTGAGCAGCCCTTCCATCAGATATCAAATACCCCCTAAAGGCAATGCCGCTAAAGTCGCCCTGTTGCCGATACCCGTCCTGACGCTCGTAGGATTGGTTGTGATAGCTGGCGCGGGTATTGTGGGTTAGATTTCAATCCGACTGTCATGGCTACAGATTGTCTTACAGGGTCGCTTGAGCAGTTTTGCGAAAAGACTGAGGGCAAGCGAGCCGGTCTGGCGATCAGCGTCCTCAGCTTGTTTCAGTGGTTCAACATCCGCGGCGCAGACTGGGCGGCATGTCATCAAGCTGCGCGGTGGGGTGCTGATCCAAGCATCCTCCAAGCATCCTCCTTCCATCCTCCTAGATTCACGCATATTTTGGCTTCCCCCAGTAAAGGTGATGCCCCAACTCCCGCTTACCTTCACAGCCCCATCGATGCTGGAACAGCCCCACACATTAACAACCTCCGTCTCTCAATGCCGCCGGCGGGTCAGCGACCCAATCGTCAACCGAGATGGCCCAGTCCGGCGGCACCACCACCGAGTACTTCGCGTACAGATGTATGGGCGTGTCAAGAGGCAAATTGGGAAATGGGCAAGAAAAGCATCCAAAGGGACAAATAGCGCCCATGTGGTGTGGGTACGGCTATGATGTGATAGCCCAGGTTGGATGGATGAGGCAAATGGGACGACAACCCTTTGAGCCGATCCATGCGAATTTGAGCCAACACCTTCAGATCAGCGTACGGGTTTTGAATCATGATTGCTGTTTGCCTTTGCCGGCTTGCCGCGAGCGAGAGCGGATGGGACGGCTGACGGAGGTAGCGAAACAAACAGGGTTGATAGTGAGTCTGGATGGGCTGGCACCGGAAGGGGGCGAAGCGCAGTTGTGGTTGGCGCGGGAGCTGACCACCGGGATCACGTTGCGTAGTGGATGGATGAGCCAACAAGATCAAGCGGCGTTCGTTCACTTCCTCGAGCCGATTGATGCGCTGAAACTGCCGAGCTTGGCGATTACGAGTGACAAGCAGGGGGGGCTGGCGACTGCTGTGCGTGAGGTGTTTCCAGGCGCGAAACACGCCTTCTGCCAGAGCCATTATCTGGGCAATATTGCCAAATGTTCATCCCTGTAGATTCTCTGTTGTACTCTCCTTAAGCGGGAACTGTTGTACTAATGTTGCCTTTACGACCCTGTCCCTGAGTAGCTGTTCACACCCACTGACCACACCAGGTAAGCCAATGCAAAGAGCGCAATCCCCACGACTGGCGAGATGTAAATCAACCACGAGGCTTCCTGTGGGCGCAGCATGAGCTGTGAGGGGTAGAATGCTATAAACCCAATTGGGATGATGTAGGTGAATAGGAAGCGGAAGAACCCGTCGAAGATGGTCGTTGGATATTGAGCGAACTCGCGCAGGCGGAATGCCAGTGCCAGGATGGAGTACGACTGCAACGTCCAGAAGGCAGCACAGGAAGCAATCACCAAAATGGCAATCACAACCAGCGACGCGCTGAACAGGGTCAGGATCATTAAACCAATTCGCCCAGCCGTCCACGTCAGCCCTAATTGAGTTGATGCATAGGCAATCACTGCCCCACCGAGCACTACCTGCGCAAAACCCTTTATATCGACCATCTCTGACATGTAGTAGAACATCATGTTGAGAGGGCGAAAGTAGTATTTGATGAATGTCCCCTCCATCAAGTGATAGCGCAGCTGCCAGATATGATCGAAGAATATCTGTGCCGGGGAAACGGCCAGCAGGTAGAAGCCGTAGATGAACAGAATCTCTTCAAAGGTCCACCCTGCCAGATGGGGAATGGTGTGGAAGAGAACCCAGAAGACGGCCAGGCTGGCTATGTTCGAGAAGATCATCCCTATTGAGCTGACGATGAAATCTACCCGGTAGTTCATCCGGGCTTTAATGTATTGGGCTTCGAGCCGCAAGTATAGCCGTCCGTAATGAACGAGATTGGCAAACATGATGACTATCCTCCGTTTATCGTGACGGCTTTGACTGCCTGCGAGAAGAACAGGCGGCTGATTACCAACAGCACAATGACCCAGGCCGCTTGAACACCGAGCATCGATGTGTAATCTGCTAACGACAATGACGCATCGGTCAAGATGCTGGCCGGGGTGTGATAGATGGCCTGGAAAGGCAGATAGCTCAATATGTTTCTCATAACCTCCGGGAAGAAGCCCAGTGGAACCAACCCGCCTGACAGTACCAACACGATGATCTCTTTGGTGGTTGAAATTCCCCACAGGGATTCCGTATAAAAGGAGGTCAGCCCAATGATGTAGTCGATGACCAGGCTGAGCAGGCAGGCCAGCGGCAGGCTGAGGCAGAAGAACAGCACGTTCCACCCCACTGGTATGCTGGCGCGGAAGATGCCGAACAAAACCGCCAGTGCAGGGAGAGTGATCACCAGTGCATTATTGAGCGTTCTTCCGAAGGCATGGGATAGCACCATGAGCTGGTGATCAAGGGGTTTGGTAAGCTGTGTTGTGATGGCCCCACTGATGATATCGCGCGAGACTTGCCATTCCAACCAGGTCTTGAACAACACGAAGATCGAGGAAGTGACCGTCATATAAACGAAAACCTGGTTAAAGGTCATCCCATTAAGTGTCTGCGAAACGCCGTAGATGCTTTTCCACAGGAAGTACAGGATCACGATGTAGGCCAGATTGCTGATCAGCGTGAAGATGAAATGAGCACGCCAGACCATGCCGGTCAGGAACGCACACTTAGTTAGGGCTAGGTATCGTCTCATTGGAGTGCCCCCTCGTAGATACGCCTGATCACACCCTCTAGCGCAAGCTCTACTATTTGCACATCGCGGATGGGAAGACGTGACATAGCGTAGTTCAATACCTCCAGAAGTGGCATCTCATCCTGCCGGAAAGTAATGTTGATCCAGCCCATCTCACGGCTCCTGACCGTGAAATCGCGGTCTTCTCCATACCTCTCCACCAGAGTCTGTCTGACCTGGTCGATAGTCTGCTCGCCTTTGTAAGGGCGCACTTGTACACGCAGAGTTCGGTAGGCACCGAATAGCTGGTTGACCCGTTTGATGTCGCCGTCGTAAAGGATGTGCCCTTGATCGATGATGATGATGCGGCTGCATAGTGCCTCTACATCGCCGATATCGTGGGTGGTCAGGATGATGGTGGTGTTGTGCGTCCGGTTCAGCTCTTTGATCAACTCCCGAATGCGCGCCTTGATCGAGATGTCCAGCCCAATGGTCGGCTCATCCAGGAACACGATCTTGGGATTGTGCAGGAACGAGGCTGTGATATCACACAGCATCCGCTGCCCCAGCGATAAACTGCGTACCGTTTGTGGGTAAAGCGCCTTGAGATCGGCAAGCTCGTTGAACATGCCCATTTGGTGATCGTAAGTCTCCTGATCGACCCGGTAAATCTCCTTGAGCAGCTTGAACGATTCGATCACGGGCAGGTCCCACCACAACTGGGTGCGCTGGCCGAAGATCACGCCCATGTTCTGGGCGTTCTTCTGACGGTTTTTGAAGGGGACGTTCCCGTTGACCTCGATCTTGCCCTCGGTCGGCTTGAGGATGCCGGTCATCATCTTGATGGTGGTCGATTTGCCGGCACCGTTAGGCCCAATGTACCCGACGATCTCGCCCGGCTCGATCTGGAACGAGATGTCATCGACCGCCTTGACCAACCGGTAATCGGTTGAGAAAAGATCCCGAGCTGCACCTAGTAACCCTTCATGCCGGTTCAGGACTTTGAAATGCTTGGATAGATTTTTGACGCCAATGATAGCCATACGAATATTACCTCACCATACTTTAGAATGAAGGCGAAGATTATAGTATCCTGTACGAGTTCCTTCCAGATATGGGTGCAAGGAGTTTATGGCATCTAACAAGCATCCTTCATCGGGGAAGGCCACAATGCTACCGGGCTGCATAGTAAGGATAATCTGCATTCTTTGTTCAGGACATCTTTGATCTGCCCCCCAGCCCTCCTTCTTTCACTATTTGTTCGTCCCGCATGCTGCGCGTAGAGTCTCAAGGCGGCAGTAGGGGGTCGGTTAGCTTGTTCTTACTCGTAATTATCTTGATTCTATAGGAATTTCCTTTTGCGAATGACAGTCGCTTTGTGCACGAGTGGATTCCCGCTTTCGCGGGAATGACAGGCAGTCTGGCAGCGTGGATGTACTGGACAACAAGACAAGTGACGATTGGATAATTACCTGGTCGTTGCAACAATCTGCTTTTCAATCGTCAATCATTCAATCAACCAGTCATCAATAACTCGAAGATGCTTTCCCAAAGCTCGAATTGGTCTTGACAACCTCTCGCTTCATGCTACAATACAGCCATCGTTCGACTAGGAGATTTTTATGAGCGGCAATTCACTTCATCTTTTCACTATGAGGCTTCGCGTCCCAGCTAGCGATGGCGTTGCCTTTTTGTGGGTGGAGTGCGCCTGCTGACCGTCTGTAGACCGACTTAGAACGTCGAACCGCCACGGGTACACTCACAAACCCGTGGCGGTTTTCTGTTTTGTTTATGCCTGCCACGGGGTTGGAAGACACCCGTGGCTTTTTTGTCGCGAGCGGACGATGGACTCACGGTTCTTAAGGAGAGAAGAAGATGTCAAACGCTGTCGTCGTCAATGAAGTATTGAAGAAGTTTGGTAAGCCCACCGACCAGACCTGGCGGCGCCTGTTACCCTATAAGCCAAATACCAATGGCAGCAAATCGCAGGATAATGGGCGCAAGCCGATAGTGCTCGCGGTCAATCGAGTATCGTTCGATATGCTGGAGGGTGAGATCTTCGGCGTGCTTGGTCCGAACGGTGGTGGGAAGTCGACCCTGATCCGGCTGATTTCAACGTTGCTGCTGCCCGATGCTGGCACTATCACGGTCTTTGATCGCGATGTCGTGCGCCAGCCTAGGCAGGTCCAGTGGATGATCAACCGTGTATCAGTCGAGGCGAGTTTCTTCAAGAAGCTGTCGCCTATGGAGAACCTTCTCTACGGAGCAAGATTATATGGCATGGCTGGAGGCGATATCCGCTCCAAGGTTATCGAGATCCTTACCCGGCTGGGATTGGATAAGCGGGCCATTCTCAACCCCATGGAGGAGATGTCTCGCGGCATGCAGCAAAAGGTGGCTGTTGCGCGGGCTCTGCTCTCACGACCGCGCTTGCTGCTGCTCGATGAGCCAACCACTGGCCTCGATCCGCGTTCTAAGCGTGAAGTGCAGGCTGTTGTGCGCGAACTGCGTGAAGAGCATGGGGTCACTATTTTGCTGACCACCCATGACATGACCGAGGCCGAGACACTGTGTGACCGGATCGCGATTATGGATCAGGGCAGCATCGTGGCGATGAACACGCCGGAAAAATTGTGTACGATGGTACCGTCACCGAATGGACATAAGCCGACTCTGGAAGATGTCTTTCTGGAGCTGACGGGCAAATCGTTGGTGGCTGATGAAGAGAAGGAGGTGGCGTAAGTCCCTGACCCAACAAGTCACTATACGCCTTAATATCATAACTTTTTAGGCGAGGGGGGCGTCAAGCCTGATACTTGAATTGGTTAAGGTCTCTCGCCTCAAGACAGAAGAAATTAGGAGAATTAGATAATGTCTCTTGCTGTTCACCAACTACGTGCAACTTATGCGTTTGTCGAACGCAATGCTAACATCGTCAGGCGTTATTGGTCTTGGGAGATGGTTTGGATGATCTATTCGATTGCTGATAGCCTCTCAGTGAGCTTTATTGGGATGGGTTTTGAGCAGATGGGTGGTGGCAGCTCTGAAGTTGATGGGCGCTATCTGGTGCTGTATTTCGTGATCGGAACGCTCGTGTGGCGCTACCTCTCGACCATCTTTTACTGGATTACCGATGTGATTGGCATCGAGCGGTGGGAAGGAACAATTGAGTACACATTGATGGCCCCTGTCAGCCGTTTGACGCACATGGCCGGCCAGACTTTCTTTGCTGTTATCTATAGTTTGCTGTTTACCGCTGTTGTGCTGTTGGCTAACGTGGTCGTCTTCGATATTGATATGCAGCAGGCCAACCTGCTGGGCGGGACACTTGTGCTGCTGGCGGGCAGCTTCTCGTTCATCGGCGTGGGGATCATGGCGTCGATCCTCCCGCTCTTGTTCCCGGAGCGTGGCTCACAGATGACCCATGTCCTTATTGCCCTGCTGTTGTTGGTATCGGGTGTCTATTATCCGGTTAGCGTGCTGCCCAGCCCGCTCAAGGAGATGGCGACTTTTAGCCCGGCTACCTATGTTCTGGGCGGCACGCGCCAGGCGCTGCTGGAAGGTGTATCAACTATCGAACTGTGGATATACATCTGGCCGGTACTGATTATGGGGGTCATACTGATTCCTGTTGGCCTGTGGATCTTCCGTCAGGCTGAACTGTATGCCAAGCGCACGGGAAAGCTGCACCGCAACGGATAGATTGTGTTTGTTATATTGCAACAGGCGGTAGGTTTGTTACCTGTCGCCTGTTGGCATGCCTCAGATGTGAGCTGTTCCTATGATGAGCACCATCTCTTGAAGGGGTCGCGCCAGGAATCGTCGGACCTCGCCGTGGCAGTGTCGGAGCCGGGTAGCTTTGTCCCGTCGGGTAGTGTGACCCCTTCTAAAGTTCGGGCGCGCCGCAGCTTGTCTATCACGACAGCATCCTTTTTGTCTGGGAGAACAAACTCCAGGGTGACCCCCTCCAGATCGGCAAATGCCAGGGATGCTGCTTCTTCCAGGTTGGTGTGCCGTATATCTGCATACCTTAGGTTGACATTCTCCAAATCGGCGCCTTTGAAGTCCGTAACGCGTATTGAGGCCCGTTCCAGATCTGCATACCTTAATCCCGCTTTCGTCAGATCTACGGAGTCGAGGAGAGCACTCTTGAGTGTCGCGCTGGTCAAGAGTGCTTCTCTAAGGTTGACGCCCTGGAGTGTTGCTCGTTCCAGACAGACCTTGGTTAGTGAAGCATTAGCCATTGAGGTATCCTCGATGGTAGCACCTGTCAGATTCACATCGACCAGGTTCCCTTGATCCAGGTTCACTTGGCGGAGTCTTGCCCCTGCCATGTTGGCCGACTTGAGATTGGCCTGACGTAAATCAACGTCAGCGATGCAAGCTTGGGAGAGGTTCGTGTCGAGATAAAATCCATGTAGATCGAGTTTCTGCATGTAGGCGCCTGTCAGGTTTGTTGTGGTCAAGAACTTGGGTAGATGTGTGTCCCATATTACGGCATCTTCCAGGCAGGCATTCGTCAGGTTTGCTTTCTCAAGATTCGCCTCGATGAGAATCGCCGATCGCAGATTGGCTTCCATCAAGTTTGCTTTTCTTAGGTTGATCTTGGAAAGATTGCACCAGGAAAGATCGATGCCTTGTAGAGATGATTTACCATCCCAATTGTGTACTGCATCAAGTTGAGATGCATCATACTCTGAGCTCGAACGCCGAGGTTGCCACTCGTTGCAGTAGACGCAAATCGGTGCTCCATCACGAATCTCGTTGCCGCAATGAATACATTCCTTATTCATGAGACTCCTGCTCCGTGTCGTGCCTTTGCACTAAGTATCAGGCTTATTTTTGCGCTGATGACTGTTGGTCAACTCAAGCTACCTGCTCGTTTGCATGTTTGCAGACCTGGCGGCTCGCCGCCGGCATCGTTTTTAGGGGTGCTGATTCTAACTTAGATAAACATCCCCTGAACGATCTCGTTGCTTTATTATGGATGTTACTTGATTTTTTGGGAAGTGAAGCGGCACATCATGGGTCAAGAAAAGATTCTACCTTGTTGACACTCGCGACGTGCCATCATCAGACTAGAGAGATGTTCTGCTCCCTGCCGGGGTTGTTACAAGGCTATAACAAAATTTTGAGATCCGGATTTGCACTAAAGACTCCTCTATTTCCTTTCATCATCTGGCGGATGGTTGCACTTCGAACAGCATCCCGTCGCCGCGTCCGTAGACCTCTGGGAAGTAGAACTCCCAGGCCGTTGGCGGGATCACCCGGAACAGGCCGGGAACCACCAGCTTGATCTGGTAGACGAACTGGTAGGTGCCCGCTGGGAGATACTCGGCGACGGTGAAGCTGGTCAGGCCTTCGCGGTAGCCAAGTGCGCCCTCATAGTACCAATAGCAGTAATCATCCGGCCGCTGGGCATAATCGACCGAGACGGTATAAGTACCCAGAGCCGCGTCCTCCGGCAGCTTGAACGAATCTTCGACCACGCCTGCCGCGTCGGCTTCCAGGGTCTTTGTGTATACCGTGGTGTCGCCGCTTCTCACGACGACCTGTGTCTGCTGACCCGAGGGCGGTATGTAGAGCATATCATCCTTTTCGCGCAGGATAGCCTTGAAGAATACCTCCTGGCTGGACCTCCTCCGGCTGCGGCTGGACAGCACACCCTCTCAGAGGTTGGTTGTTGCTTGAACCTCTGGGAGGGTGGTGTTAATCGAACTCGGTGGGTAGGTCAGGGTGACGATGATGCTCAAACAGGCGTGCAACCTGTTTCCCCGTCACCCGTGCGGTTGAAAGGGGTGGCAGTGCATCTTCGGCGAAGAAGCCGGCATCGGAGGTCTCGTGGGTAGCGTGAGCTTCCCCGCCGAGCAGCTTGCATAGGAAGTGCAGCTTGTAGACATGAAAAGGGTAAGGATCGTGATCGTGTCGGTTGCGGTCGTAGACGGCAATCAGTTTGATCGCCTGTGCCCGGTAACCCGACTCTTCGTAGATCTCGCGCTCGACGGCTTCGGAGGGTGCATCGCCTATATCGGCCCAACCGCCTGGCAGCGTCCACAGCCCATCGACCCTCTCCCGGACCAGCAAGATGTTGCCATCCTTGAAGACGGCGCCACGCACGCCTACCTTGGGGGTGATGTAGCCGTTTTCCTGCGCAAAAATATTCTCGATCTGCTCGGGATCGGCGCCGGTGTGGGCTGCTGCCATCTCGACGGCCAGATCGCGGATTTTCTGATAGCGTTCGGTGTCATAGTCGTTTTCGGCATAAAGCAGGCCATTATGAGCAATGGCCTGCAGTCGCTGCACCCAATCGAGCCATTTAGATTGATGCATGAGTAGCTTTCTGTTGGTTTAGTATCGGAAGTTTGCCGCCATCGTGGCCTGGCCGGGCATGGCGTCGGCACCGAGCGCGTGCACGTCTCCACTGTTGAGCAAGGTATGGATTGCTGCCAGATCGACTAAATCCTGGTCACCGTTCTGTGGCGTCTCGTGAAGCATCACCGAACCGGTCTCCGAGTTGAACTGTCCCCATTTCGTCTTGCTGCAATCGAGCAGGAGCGTCTCGATGCGCCCGTAGTACGCTGCCGGGACAATCTCCTTGATGTCGGCAGAGGCGCGGCCGGAGCTGGCCATCTGTTGGTGATTGGCGATGGCCTGCTGCTGTTCTTGAAGAAAGACACGCTGCACATTGGCCCAGGCTCGTGCGTGGAGATCGGCCGGCTTGAGTGTATCAGGGCTTCCTGTGATGCCGTCTTCAATCAGATGGGGGTAGGTGTTGACCTGCTGGTAGAGCGGGTGCAGATAGTCCACGCCTGCCAGCACCAGGGGGGCGTGCTCGTTTCGGAGCATGTCTTGCAGCCCCTTCTCGACCTGGCGGAAATAGCGCAGGATGCGTTCTTTGTCTTCCTCTTCAGCGCCGCCGCCTATGGCCGGGGCAGTGCCTCGCCCCTTTGAGCCCAGACGACCTGTCCCTGTCCGGAACTGCACCTGCTTTTCGACTACCTCCTCCTTGAGAGCCTCGTTCAGGCTGGTAGGAATGTTTTTGAGGTCGACTTCTGTAATGTGCTGGCGCGTGCCTTTCATCAACCGGACTATTTTCTGGCTGAGAGCCAGGATGTAGAAACGCCCATCGCCGCTCAAGAGGGGCAGCAGCGGCTTGATGCTAAAACGCTCGCCGATGTTAACAAGCTCGGCAAAATCGTGATGCAGGCGGTAGCTCCGAAAGAAATCCGGTGAGCGGAAGATCGCCAGCCCCACACTCTGAACGCGCCAGAAAGAACTGTCCGGTAGGAGATCCTCAATCGGTTCAAGGAACTCTTTTGCATCAGGAGTGCGCAAGCCACGTGCCAGCAGGGCTTGCTCTGCCTCGCGGAGTAAATTCTTAAGCTGAAGCGAGCCCGTCTGAGCATCGATCCAGGTTGGCATAAAAATAGAGAGACAGGTCGCGTTGTGGTGCTTCAAAAGATCTCTAAGATCATCTTTGGTGAAAGTATCCATTACGCATCTCCTTGTCTGGGTCACGATATATTTGTCGCGACTATGCCGTTTCCTATATTGTATGTCGGAACTGCCAGAAGGGTGAAATCCCTCTTTGGGTCAAGAAGATGAAAGACCGGCCAAGTCGGGTGTTTGATATAGACGGGTATCAGAGCTTAGAGCATCTTCACCAGCTTTCTGAAATGCTCGCCACGCTCCTCGAAATCCACATATTTATCGTAGCTCGTACATCCTGGTGAAAGCAACACAACATCGCCTTCGTAGGCCAGCTCGGAGGCCAGCCGCACGACATCTTCCATGCTGTCGGCCTGCTCCAGCGTCATGTCAATGATCATTGCCCTCCGGACCTGATCGACCTTTTCCGCAATCATCAACCCTGCCTCGCCAAAGGTAATAATCGCTCGGCAGCGCGGCACGGCCATCTGCAGGAGGTCATCCCAGGGCAGCTTCTTGTCACGACCACCCAGCAGCAGAACGATCATATCGTCAGGGTAGGCTTGCAATGCAGCAATGACTCGCTCGGGCGCGGTTGCAATCGAGTCGTTGATGTAGGTGACGCCATCGACGTGGCGTACGACTTCCAGCCTGTGAGCGACCGGCTTAAATTCAAGGATGGCCTCGCGCATGGCTTCGGCTGGGATGCCTGCTACTCCGGCGATGGCGCAAGCGGCCAGCGTGTTGAGCACATTGTGATAGCCGCGCAGGTTGATCTCGGAAATGGTGCATACGGATTCTAATGGTGCCTCGAAGCGTGACCGGCACACCAATCGATCATCGACCAGCCAGGCTCCGGCATCCGGCGGCACACGGCCGCTGAAGAAGGCCAGCTCCTGCCGGACTCGCGGGGCCAGCGATGCAGTCGTAGGATCGTCATAACCGAGCACAGCCACATCGCCCACGACCTGGTTATCCAACAGGCGTGCTTTGGCCTCGATGTAGGCGTCCATTGTCTTGTGCCGGTCGAGGTGGTTGGGCGTGATATTCAGAATAGCAGCAATATGTGGGCTGACGGTCATGATCTCAGTCTGGAAGCTGGAGAGCTCCATCACCACGATATCGGTGGGCTTGATGTAGGGCAAATCAGCGATCAGCGGATTGCCGATGTTCCCGCCTACCCAGGTCAGCCGGTTGGCTTTCTCACACATCTTGCCCACCAACGTGGTGGTTGTTGTCTTGCCTGCCGAGCCGGTGATGCCGATCACGTCACACGGGCAGCGCTCAAGGAAAAGTTGAGCATCGTTGCTGAGGCCAACTCCTAGTTTGACTGCTTCCTGTATTACATCCAGGTCGGGTGGGACGCCACCCGAGAGGCAGATCAGATCGGCGCCGCTAAGCACGTAGGGGGGATGCCCACCCAGGGAATAACTGATAGGAAGACCTTCGAGTGCTTTAATTGGATCGGTAAGCTGCTCAGCAGTACGCATATCGGTAACGGCGACCTGCGCGCCGGTGCTGCACAGCCATCTGGCCAGGGCTATGCCCTGGCGGGCTAACCCCATGATTACAACGCGTTTATCGGTGAGTGGATCGGGCATACAGGCTCCTGGAGCATGGAAGTTCGGGAGGGCATCTAGTACAGTTGGGCATAAGTTCGTCACCGGATTAAGGCAATCTTCCCAACTGTTTAAGTGTTTCAGGGCAAGTCATAACTAAGGGTTTACTTAGACCTCGGAACACTAGTTAGTACGCTGTTCCTAGTTTGTCTGCGATTTTAGCACACAAACCGAGAAACTGAAGCCTGGTCTTCGCTCTTTATATTGCAGTCTCTATGTTCAACTCACCGAGAAACCGGCTTGCGTGCCTAGAGTGTTTCCAACTGGTGCCAACATTTCTAATCTACAAACAGGTAAGATGGGCGAAATTCAAGCTGATGCAGATGCTCAGTTGACTCGCCTTTGCTCCCTGTGTATACTAAGCCGCATGGATTGGAAAATTGGTATCTTTTGTGTTGGTAGTGGTTATATATTTTGATAAGGCTTATGGGGCCTAAAAATGCGAGGCAATCTCAAAGACTTCAGCCCAACTCAAATTCTGAACCTGGTTAGCCTGGCAAAAAAGACAGGGATGCTTGCCATTGATCGAAAAGATGTCAAGGCTAACCTTGCCTTCAAAGAGGGTAAGTTGGTTTTTGTGGCAGTTGGTGACGCTGATGGCACTTTGGCTTCTGTGCTTCAGCGTTCCGGAAGGATTACAAAAGAGCAGGCAGCAGCGCTTGCCAAGCGTGCTCAGCAGACTGGTGACAAACAACTTGGCCTATTGCTGATCCAGAAGGGATATGTTTCCCAGGCGGAGATTATCCAGAGCATCAAGAAGCACGCACTGGCGGCTGTCAACCAATTTGCTGCCTGGAAAGAGGGTTTGTTTTCCTTTGAGCCAGGGCAGCAGCCGGGTGATGAGCGCATCACTGTCCCACTTGATCTGGAAAACATCATTGTTCAGATCGCTCGTGTACAAAAGCTCGATGAACAGCTTGAGGAAGAGATACCCAGCCTGGACATTCATCTCAAGTTTACCGAGCGTCCCCAGGTAAAGATGAAGGAGCTGCAGCTTAATAAAGATGAGTGGCGTGTAATCAACTTTATCAAGCCCGAGAACACCATCCGTATGATTGCCAAAAGCTGCAATATGAGTGATAAGCAGATCCGGCGAGTGGTTGGCAGCCTGCGCGAAGCTGGTTTGGTTGAGCTGGTGCAAATTCGCAAGAGGGAGAAGCTCTCGGACGAAGAGAAATCGAAGAAGGTCGCACTGGTCAGCCGTTTGATTAACCATTTCCAGAGTATGCCTGCTGACTGACTGGGCCGGTTATTGACCCAGTAGAGAGCAGCATAGGCACCTGTTACACTACCAAGTTGGGCCGCTTGTGCGCCTGAACGAGTGAGGTGATATGCAGACACAAACCGTTAAAATGGTCATTACCGGTCCTTTTAACTCCGGCAAGACTCAGTTCGTTGGTGCTATCAGCGAGATTGATGTCGTTGCGACCGAGCGCAAGATCTCGTCTGAGGCCGAGCGCGTCAAAGATCAGACCACCGTGGCGATGGACTTTGGTCGTATCACGGTTGACGATGACTTGGTTCTTTATTTGTTTGGCACGCCCGGCCAGCGTCGTTTTGACTTCATGTGGGAAATCCTGGCTGAGGGCATGCTCGGGTTTGTCGTCCTGGTAGATAGTGCTCGCCCGGAGACGTTCCGGGAGGCCAGACAGATCCTGGAGACCTTCCGCGCTTATGCGCCTACACCCTACGTTGTGGCAGCCAACAAACAAGATATGGAAGACGCCTGGGCACTCGATGATCTGCGCATTGCGCTGAAGCTCGAAGAAGGTGTCAAGATGCTGCCCTGCGTCGCGAAGGAGAAAGAAACTGTCAAGAATGTCTTGTTGGAACTGCTGTATTCGATTCTTGAGGAGATGGAAGAAGAATAGCAAACGTTACTTGATTCTCCTAATCAGTGTCCATGTTTTTCTCAGGGGGTCCACACTAGTGGACTTACCTTTTGTAAGTAATCAGCCCTCGACAAGTGTTTTCAAATCTGACACTTTTGATAATTGGCCCCGCCAAGGGGCATTGTTATCTTTGTAGGAGGTGCACGTGCCCTCGATTGTTACCGATCAAGGACTGGTTCACTATGAAGTCTATGGTTCCGGCCCTCCGGTGATCTTGATTCATGGTTGGACACAGGCGTGGAATACCTGGCGCAGCACTATCGAGACCTTCGCCGGGCAGTATCGCATGTATGCCCCTGATTTATGGGGATTTGGCGAGTCGGAGAAAGATCGCCGGGAAAGCTTTGAGGTCACCGATTTTGTCGAGCTGATCCCTCAGTTTATGGATGCTCTGGGTATTGCCAAAGTGCCCGTGATGGGGCACTCAATGGGCGGCACAACAGCGCTTGGTGTGACGTTAAAATATCCGGATCGGGTCAAGAAGGTCGCCGTGGTTGGCTCGCCAGTGAATGGACGCTCATTGAGCTTCTTCTTGCACCTGGCCGGGACACGGTTGGTCGCGAGCGTAATGCTGGCCGGCGAGACAACACCGATGCTCCGGCTGTTTATCCGGCTGTGGTCGCCATTTGTATCCCGCCCAGATCCTAATTTGTTTTACCGGATGACGATGGAGAACGCTGAGGGTTTTACTATCGAGTCGTTCTTCTCCAGTATCCGGTCGCTGCGTCGCACCAACCTGGCTTCTCGCTTGAGCGAGATCCAGGTGCCGGCGATGGGCATCTACGGTAGTCGTGATGTGATCGTTAGCCCGCGCGAGATCAAGTATTTTCGTGGGCCAATCGCTGGCGCAAAGGATGTCTGGGTTCCCAATGCCGGGCACTTTGTTATGTGGGATACCCCGAAGGAATTCAACAAGGCTTTTGTTGACTTTATGAACATGTGATGTCACTGCTCAGCTATTGGCTTTTAGCTGTCTAGCTTTTGACTGTGAACTAAAACTCATCACCCAAGCGATTTGATGTTTAATCGCCTAGCACTCACAACTGTCAGCACATCACGCTACACAGTTGAGTAGTTACAATGTGATAAAAGATAGGCTGTAGCACGCGGCCGGAATTAATCGGTAAAGCTCGTACATTCGGTTTGATCAGGGGATTGTGATCTGACTTCACAATCCCTCTTTTGATCTCGTGTCCCTGTGTTCAAGCTCACTTTCGTCAAGGCCGAATTGTGCTAAGACAATTCTGGATCAACGTGGAAAAGTGGGGTTAGCCTCAGACCCTAAAGTTTTTTCGACGTAACTACTCAGCTATCAGCTATTTGCTCTTAGCTGTTAGCTTTTGACTGTGAGATGAAGGGATGAGCAATACAGCAGAATGGCCAGACACAGCCGTTTCCGGCACAAGCCT
>JAFGMS010000459.1 GCA_016927375.1 Anaerolineae bacterium | reverse complement strand
TCACTCATGGAGTTGCTCCTTTCTGTAGTATGTGAGCTATCTATTATGCGTGACAACCTCTTTTTCAAAAAGTGTCCGGTAGTGAAGGTAAAGCATAAGACGTGACGAGTTCACAACCTGAGATCACAAATCGCAGCCTGAAAAGCTAAGAGCTGAGTAGTTACTGATTGTAATGAATTGAAGAACAAAGCCAGAAGGAAGCAATCAAGCTCATTCCGGGTATGGATAGCTTGTTCGGCGTGGATGCCATCGATGTGATTGATGGGGATATCTGTTCAGAGGGGGTGTGGCCAGATATAAGCTGGCACTTCTGCATGATTGTATCGCACAATAAGCGCGCTCCATTCATAGGTGGTCAGCCACAGACTGCTGGCTGACTGCTCACCCTCCCTACTGCTCGCACATCTGCAAACTTGCAGACTGGAAACTCGTCCAACGGTCTCATGAAAGGTCTTTACTTTGACACTATAGAGGCGGCAGAATGTCCCAGATACTTGTTGTAGATGATATCCCAACAAACTTAGAAGTCCTATCTACTATCCTGGAAAGTCAGGGACATAAAGTTCGCGTTGCGACCAATGGGCAGCAGGCTATTGAATTGGTGTATAACGAGCCTCCAGACTTGATCCTGTTGGATATCCTGATGCCGGGCATCACCGGCTATGATGTTTGCAGGCAACTGAAGGCTGATCCTGCCGTAGCATCGATACCTGTTGTGTTCGTCAGCGCTCTCGATGAAACATTTGACAAAGTGCAAGCTTTTGAAGTCGGAGGGGTAGATTACATCACCAAGCCTTTTCAGGCCGAAGAAGTCATTGCGCGAGCCGAGATACAACTAGAGGTAGGTCAGCTCCAGAAAAAGCTCATCGAGCAGATTAAAACTGAAGAAAATATCAATAGACAACTTTCGGAGGCCAATGCTCGCCTCAAAAATCTACTGAAAGATAGAGAAGAGATATTTAGCATCATGGCCCACGATCTGGGGAATATCCTGGCCGTGATGGCCCTGAAGCTGGATCTCCTGAAAGAGCACTATGATTCTCTTACCGTCGAGAAGGTTTTTCGTAACCTGGATGCTCTCAAGGATGCCAAGGATCAGATGGTATTGGTGATCACACGCTTGCTGGATGTTGCTCAAATCGATGACAAGCCTATCAATGTGAAGTTACAAACCGTCTCGCCGGGGGAGATTATCTCCCAGGTCCTGGATCAATATAAGGGTCTGGCTTCAGAAAAGCACATAGCGCTCCAGTATGAGGCTCCTAAAGAGACGTACCAGCTTCAGACCGATCCCACATTGTTAGGGGAGGTATTGTCTAACCTGGTGTCAAATGCCCTTAAGTATTCCCCGCCCGACACGACTGTCGTTATCCGGCTGTCTAAAGACAGCCAATACATGACAATTGCAGTCGAGGATGAGGGTCTTGGCTTGTCTAAGGAAGATCATGCAAAGCTCTTCACCAAGTTTGCCCGGCTCAGCGCCAGGCCAACCGGCGGCGAAAAGTCTCTAGGCCTGGGACTTTACATCGTCAAGAAGCTGATTGCTGCCATGGGGGGGACGATCACGGCCAGCAGCCTTGGTATTAAACAAGGAAGCACATTCACGGTGCGCCTGCCGATGAGCAATAAGCAACCGAGCAACAAGTGACAGGTAACGAGCAGGCGCCATTATTAGCCATAAGCTATCAGCCATATGCTATATATCACCAGCCAGGTTGTCCGCGAACTCGTCCAGGAAGTGCTCCGGGATGCAGATTGGCTTCCCCGTTTTGATGTCGACCCATACCCAAAGCGTCTGCGCTCGGGCGAGAAGCTCGCCATCGTCGACCCGGCTGATGGTGTAATGCCGGGTTGCAGCGACACGCCGCGGGATCGAGTACCACGTTGCGATCTCCAGCTCGTCACCTAACCTAGCCGGCTGCAAATATTCAATGCAGTGCTGCCGGGCAATGATACCGAACCCCGCATCTGTCATGCGCTGCATCGGCCACCCGTGAGCCTCACTCACATGTGTGGCGGCATCCTCGATGTAGGCCAGATACATGGCATTATTCACATGCCACATCTGGTCGATGTCGCGCCATTCCACCTGTCTGCGAATCGAGAAGACATTAGCTGGAGGAGGGGGTGGCGTTGGGAAGCGCTCGCGTCGAGGAGCTTTGTCCGGAAATCCTTCCGGGACAAACGCGCGCTGCATATCCTTGGGGATCATTGTAGGCCGCAGGGTCTCCGAGTTGAGATACGCCCAGTCGGTCGATGCTTTCGCGGCCAGCTGCCCGGTCCGGACATGGGTGAATTCATACGCCCGCCGCGAGCGAAAGCGCCGGAAGTCCATCACCCATGTCTTGATCTCAACCTCCTCGCCGTAAGCCAGCGGTATGAGATATTCGATGTCCGTCTGGCGCACCAGCCACAAATGGCCTATCTCGTCATAACGAGCAAAGTCATATTCTACCGCCGCCGATGCCGCAAAAGCTGCCTCTTGCATCCATCGTAAGTAGTTGATGTTGTTGAGGTGCCCATAGGCGTCACATTCATAATAGCGAACCCGGAAGGTTTCGTGATGAACTGCCGGCATGAGATATTCCCTGAAAGTAGTGATGAGTTGTGAGTGATGAATGATGAGTTACCTACCCATCGAACGAGACGATTCGCTTGATAGGATCTCTGTCTCTACCCCCGACTCTATATCTTGGGCAAGTTAGTTTGAGTTTCAGCAGTCGATGGATCTTGATCGTCGAACTCCGGCGGTTCATGCTCTTGCGTCTCGGCCGTGTATGACGACTCGGCCTGGTTGAGCTCCGGTGGTTCGTGTTCTTGTGTCTGAACCGTGTGTGAAGGATGGGATGAGGGCTGTTTGAGCCCAACAAGGAAGTACCATGCTCCCCCACCGATAGCCACCACGCCCAGGCCAATGAGCAGATAAGGCAAAACGGCTGCAAATCCCTTAGGCCCCACGCCGGTGCCGGGTGGATTGGTAGGAGTTGGTTCCAGGGTTGCTGCTTCTTCGGTAGGCACAGGCTCTTCGGTCGTTTCTTCTGTCGATGCCGCTTCAGCTGCTGCTTCTTGTGTAGGCTCCTCGATTAGCCGGGGAGCTTCTTCGGTTGGTATATCTGTGGCAGTTGGCGTCAGGGTTGGCATCGCCAAAGCGGTAGCCGTCAGGAGCGGGCCGGGATCGGGTGTTGGCAGTACACCGCCCGGATCGACACTGACCGAAGGCGCTGCTTCGTAAAGAGGATCTTTGACCCCTTCCTCGACCAATATCCACGGCATCCCACCAATCAGGCATCCGCCCACCGTTGTCGGATCATTGCAATCGGCGCCGCCAACAACCATGCGGTAGACCCCACCTTCGGGATCGAGCAGCCACTGGTTGCCCTCCATGTCGTAAAGGTTAGCCTGCTTGCTGCGGGTCGGGATGATTAGAGTAGCGTTTTGAGCTGTATGTGCCCAGGCAACGTGAACGACCTTGCTGGCAGAGGTAAATCGGACATATTCAATGAGGGGATGAGCTTCCTCATCGACCCGGCGGACCAACCCAAAGCCGCTCATATGCTCCACAGCGAGCTGGTAGGCTGAAAGGGCCGGCCTCGGGTCACCATCAGAGCGTACCAGGCCAAATGCCTGTTCGCCATCGGAGTCAAGATCATCAGCCAGCTGGTAAATGGCAATGCGCTCGGCGCCGGCCGCAAACCCTAGAGCAAAAGCATGAATGATATAAGCAGCTTGCTGTTCCAGCGTGATGTTTGGATGCTGTCGGAACTTGTTATCCTCTGGGTAAACCTCTGGATCAACGCCGGGACGGGCATTGGTATGGTTGATCCACACCGGCTTGACGGGAATGCCCTGCCTGCCCATCAGGAAGATAGGATTGGCGGCAAGCGTATAAATCTGTTCAGCCGAGAAGAAAACATGGACGGTTGCCACATCGAAATAGTAATCGTTGGCTGCGGCCGTCGGGTCATCGATAATAACTTCTAGAAAGCGATTGAACCAGGCCGGGTTCTGATCGGTGACGCCTCCCAGGTGAACGCGGGCATTGGTGTTGCTCTTTTTGATGACCAGATAGGCCACCTTGACCAGTTGGTAGTAATCTTCGGTTGTACCGTCCCAGAGGCTGCCGTATGCGTCGGCAGGGACGTCCGGTGCTTCCCAGATCACCCAGCGGTCGATGCCCTGTACGCCGTAGTAGCCCACAGCCTGCCGGACGAAATTGGCCCATATGTTGTTGGGATTATCGATGGGCAGGTACAGCCCGCGCGGCACGCCGCTGCCCAATTCGCCATCGGTGGCCCAGGCTGGTGTGCCGACGAGTTCCGCTACCACTTCACGCCCGGCCGTCCGGGCATTGCTCAGCCATTGGTCGGTGGCTTTGGTGGCGTTCCAATCGGTAGGGCCATCGGGCTGGAGCTGATCCCAACGCAGTGTGATGAGCTCCCAGCTGGCACCCGAACTGTAAGCCGCATCGGGGGCCCTGAAGGCATTCACTACACCAAAGCGCGGATCATCACTCCGTTGAGCAGTGGTGTCTTCCACGGTTAGCTGTCCGGCGATGGCGATGACCACAAGGATCAGCATCATCCGCAGAATAGTTTTCGTTATCGATGAAGTGTTGGCTATGGACAATGTTTACCTCTAGTGTATGGCTGATAGCGTATGGCAGATAGCGTATGGCATATACAGGTAGTCGGTGTTTTTTGCTTTTCTCTCATGCCTTCAAACTGAACACTGACAACTGGTTACCGCAAACTATGCGCCATAAATATCCTGAATGTTGAGCTGAAGACGGCGCTGGTTGTTCCACTCGTTGACTTCAAGATGGTAGGCAATGTTTACTCTTTCAGGCAGGGTGTCGACCTCGTCGCCACGCCTGAAAGCGATAGCTTCAAGGGATGATGTGCCATCCGAAATTGCTAGTTTGAGATGCTTGCCATCGGTGCCCACTGTATGACGATCCCGGATCACCACATCTTGGGCCATAAACAGCGGTGTCTGATTGCCCTCGCCGGTCGGCTCAAGCCGGGCCAGCGCATCGACCAGCTCCAGATTGGCTTGTTGTAACGGCAGCTCGGTATCGATGACCAGGGTAGGGATCAATTCCTTCTCGGCCAGCTCTTCGGCAGCGATGTCGAAGAGACGTTCTTGCAACGGCTCGATGTTCTCGTTACTCACGGTGAAACCCGCAGCTGCCGCGTGTCCGCCGTAGCGCTCGAGGAGATCATCACATTGCTCTAGAGCATGGGTGATGTGGAACTCAGGGATACTGCGGCAGGAGCCGTGGCTCTCCTCCTGTCCAACCTGTACGACAGCCGACGGTCGATAATACTGCTCGGTCAGGCGGCTGGCAACCAGGCCGACCACACCTCGCTCAAAGCGAGGATCGGCCGAGAATAAGATAGGTTCGTCAGCCGGATCACCGGGGATACTCTCTTCGGCCCATGTTTGCATCTCATCGGTCTTTCGCTGTCTTAGCTGGTTGACATCGTTCAGCTCGGTCGCCAGCTGTGCCGCCTTACTCATTTGGTCTGCCTGAAGTAGTTCGTACGACAGCATGGCTGAGCGGAGCCGCCCGGCAGCATTGATGCGCGGGCCGATGAAGAAACCGATGCTCATCGCGTTGACATTGCCCAGCTTGACACCCGCTACCCCGTACAGCGCTTTGAGGCCGGGGCGCTCAGGATGGTTAAGGCGCTTGAGCCCGTCTCTTACCAACACGCGGTTCTCCCCAACCAGCGGGACGATGTCGGCCACCGTGCCAATGGCAACCAGATCGAGCCAGTCTTCAGGCCGCCAATCGCCACCCTTCTTGTAACCCCGTCGCTTGGCTTCCATGTAAAGCCCCTGAGCAAGCTTGTAGGCCAATCCTACCCCGGCAAGCATCTTCTCCGGGTAAGGGCAGTCGGGTTGTTTGGGGTTGATAATCGAGAGAGCGGGTGGCACAGCCGCGCCAACGCTGTGATGATCGGTGATGATGATATCGAGACCGGCGCGATTGCCCTCTTCTATTTCCCTAATGGAGCGAATGCCGCAGTCGACTGTGACGACGACGCGCACGCCCTGGCCGGCCAGGTTTTTGAGGGCAGGTGTGTTCAGACCGTATCCTTCATCGACGCGATCGGGAATATAGGGTGACACAATGGCTCCCAGCTGCCGTAGAACCTGGGTCAGCAAGACAGTTGCGGTCACTCCATCGGCATCGAAGTCACCATAAACGGCAATGGGTTCTTTGTTGCGAATGGCCAGCCTGAGGCGGTACACAGCATCTTCCATCCCCTTCAACCGGAACGGATTGTCATCCTTGCTGTATGGGCACAGGAATTCGAGAGCCTGAGCGGGCTCGGTGTATCCACGGCTGTAAAATATCTGTGCAAGCACAGGGTGGATATCATGCCTGACTAAGTTGTCGATGTAGTGTCCAGGGGCGGG
Source organism: Anaerolineae bacterium (assembly GCA_016927375.1). Classification (GTDB taxonomy): domain Bacteria; phylum Chloroflexota; class Anaerolineae; order Aggregatilineales; family UBA3940; genus JAFGMS01. Next base: position 6,288 of record JAFGMS010000459.1, on the reverse strand, counting down.
GGAAGGTATCTCCCAACGCTTTTGATATGAGCCGTTCACGATCACTCCAGGGTAGGCCAGATAGCGCACTTCATCGTAACATACAAGGACAAGAGCGTCAACGATGCGGACTCTATTCATGATTTATTCACGCACCGTATCCCCAAACTACGTTGCGGAATAATCAATTCGGCAATAAGATTGGGGTAACCCCTCAGAATGAACTGAGGCTTGTGAACGATTGTGCTGAGCGGCAAATCTGTAAGTTTGCAAAATGGCAATCTGCATATAGGGCTGGGTGAAGGCGCGAAGCCATCATTCATATACCACAAGCTATATGCCATCAGCCGGTTAAATGCTTACAGATTGAAGCTGTGTGCATTTTTGTCTTTTGGCGGTGCTTTCTATGTCTCAAGATGATACAGATCATCCAGGCCAAACCAGCAAGCTAAGTGCAGACCAACGATCAACCCTGGCTATTCCCGGACTGGGTACCTTTGATGTGCGGTTGGCTGCAAGGGATATACCATATTACTCAGTTCCCTCCAACTACACGATGATTGAGGATGTCGTTCCCTGGCGTATTTTGGTGAAGTTTGGAGAACCTGCGCCACGCTTGACCATTGGGTTGGACATCTATGCGGACATAGTTATGGGACGTGGCGCGGGCAGCCCAGACAGCCCGGACATCGATCTGACTAACCTTGACGCGCTCGATCTGGGTGTTTCACGCCGCCATGCTATGATCCGTCCTACCCCAAAGCGGTTGTACCTGATCGACCTCAACAGCACCAATGGCAGCTTCGTGAATGCTGTTCCTGTTGGCAGGGGAATGGCTCAGATGCTCAGGCATGGGGATGCTGTTGCACTATCCAGGTTGAGCTTCATTATCGAGATTATCTCCTCACCGGCTATCATTCAAGGACGTCTGCCAGGTCAATCGGAACGCAGACCAGAGCATGCCGGAGAGGCCACCGATGTCTTTATGAGCCCTGCCTATTATCCTGATGACAGCCCTAAACCACAGCCGGCGCCAGAGCGCGGTGTAAGGTTGGCGCCGCCCAGCGCCCCGAGCGGACCGGCGACCAGACCCATGTCTCCCGAAGAGGATCTTTCATCGTATTCGGACAGTGATGACCAGAGCGCCCCGGGAGAATTTCCGAAGAGTGCTCCCTGATCTCACCATGAGGGATTGTTCAAATGATATTTACTTGCCAAAAGGGCGGCGGGTTTGAGGCTCGTCGCTCTTTACATATTGTGTTTAACGGCAGGCCACACGGTAAGCGTCGAGGTCGAGGTTCTTTTTTAGCCAATCGAAACCCATGGCGTTGGCCTGCGGGCAGAAAGAGGAAGTGCTGCCTGTGTATTCCACGCCAAAAACCGCTTTGCCGGCCTGAACGAAGGGAAGCAGCGTATCACACTCATCATATTCAAAGCATTGCTCATTGAGCGCCCAATCGAAAACATCCACCAGATCGGGCACCTGCTCAACGTCATTCTTCAGGCCAATCGACAGACCACGTGCGTGGGCTTCCCGAGCCAGCCAAACGTTGTAGTCGATCTGATCCTGGTAGTCCAACGGAAAACCGGTGTTGTTAGTGTACCCGTCAATGTTATCGGGTTCGACCCCATGACAGCCCTTCTGGACAGCCAGATCCATGCGAGCTTTCATGATGGGACCTAATACCGAGATGTTGCGGATGTCCAGCCACACCTCGCCGGGCCAGCCGTTGCTCCTGCCTTTGACCAACGCCGGGAAATCGCCCGCATCCGGACGCCAATCTTCCCAGCTCCCCGCGCTGAAGTAGCAAATCACGATGCGTCCATCGGCCTTGAGTTGCTCGATGGTTGTTTGCGGCACTTCGAACAGATCTATGTCGTACATATCAACTTCAAACGAGGTGTCAATCGTGTCTGTGAGCTGCCACTGCCAGCTTGTCCCCGGAGCCGGCTGCCAGATGCCGGCCGGCGGGGTCATCGTGGGCGGAATTGATGTGTTGGTCAGGGTCGGCGGCAGCATGGTCAAGGTTGGTGGCATCGTTGTCGGCGGCAGCATGGTCGGGGTCGATGTGCTGGTCAAGGTTGGCGGCACGGTCGTCGGGGGAACTGTAGTTGGGGCTATCGTGCTGATCAGGGTTGGTGGCAGTGTCGTGGGTGGCCGTAGGGTGGCCGTATTGGTGAGAGACGGTGCAGGACTGTCATCGACCGTCACGACTACGGCTTCGTAATCCAAATCGGCGTTATCCCTGGTATTGTTGGATGCAACGTGGATGCAAATTTCGCCGCTGCTGCTGACATAGTCGGCAAAATCGCCTGACAGGTCAAAGCTCAACGGCGACCAACGCCAATCAGCGGCGGAGGCGTTATCGCCTATCGTTACCCACGTTCCCTGTGTGAAATCGCGGATTTGCCAGGTCCATGTCTGGTAGCTTTTCTTTGGGCCCAGGTAATTAACATCAACCTGCAATGCAGTGATGTTCGTGGAAGCGACTTCCTCGGGAAGGATGTAGGTCCGGTAACCAGCGTAGGTGTTGGACCGGGGAGTTGTAAGCTCGACGTATTTGTCCCAGTCATTTTGGGTGCCTGATTGATCCTGGTTGTGGAGATTGCTGACGGGTTGTCCGCCATCGCGGCCGCTGGTAGTGATGTAGGCTGCCGGGCTGAGTGTGATGCTGCCGGTAGCGTGCGCCGGTGCGCAGAAAGTTATGATTCCCAGCAGCAACATCAGAAACAATATCGAAACTGCAATCAGTCGTTTTTTCATTTTTTCCCCTTGAAAATAATGCGGAACAATGACTGCCTGGGAGGAAGATCAGAAAAGATCCATTCCCTTTTTTGTCGTTGGTGTTGAATAAGTTTGTCCTGAAAGTAACAGCGCTTTGACCCCAAGATCCTTACAGGCATAATAGCATCTTTGACTAGTGATATAAATGAGTAAAAAGGCCTATTGCCGTGTAAATCAACAGTGTTCTTTGGAATCTGGTGTATTTGCCCCTTCAAAATAGTGATCTGTCTTCCCTGACGCGGCATAATCTGGGAGATATTTTTGGACACAAGAGGTCAACGCACGATATGGCAGAACAGGTATCACATACAGATGAACCGCTCAACATCCTGGTGATCGTCGCTCACCCGGATGATGTGGAATTTGGTATTGCAGGAAGTGTTGCTCGATGGATTGATGAGGGGGCCAGGGTGACTTATGGCATTATCACCGATGGCGAGGCCGGTAGCAACGAGCCCGATGTCGATCTGGAGGCGCTGGCCCAACAACGACAGACCGAGCAGCGTGCCGCAGCTGAGGTTATCGGTGTTCATGATGTGCACTTCTTGGGATATCCCGACGGTATGCTTGAGCCGACAATGGCACTCCGGCGCGACTTAACCCGGCTGATCCGTCAGGTCAGGCCCAACCGGGTTGTGTGCCAGGACCCAACTACCGTATTTGTGGGCGATGACTACATCAACCATCCCGATCATCGCGCCGCGGGCGAGGCGGCTATCTATGCCGTCTTTCCCGGCGCAGAGACGCGTCCCATCTTTCCGGAGCTGCTGGCCGAGGGATATGAACCGCATCACGTTTCCGAGCTGTATCTGACCTTGGCCTTGCAGCCTAATGCACACGTCGATATCACGGCGACCATCGACCGCAAGATTGCGGCGCTGCGATGCCATAAGTCCCAGGTCAGCGAGGAGGTGGGTGACTGGATACGCGAACGGAATGGGGAGGCCGGTAAAGAGATTGGTGTGCCCTTTGCCGAGCGCTTCAGGGTGATGAAGTTTGATCGATAGCGTTAAAACCCGCGTTCATCCACCAGCTGGCCTGCGGAAGTTTGCATCAGCGAACCTCGATGGTTGCTAACACTAAACCGTCGCTGGTCGAGCCGTCGCTTAAGGGGACAGGCATCCGCGTACCGTCGATGCGGCTGTAGAAGCCCACTTTGAGTTGGTACTCTCCCGGCGGCGTATCTTTATTGACCGTCAGCGTGCACGTGTCGTAGATCAGGACATCCACTGCCCAGAAGGTAGTCGGCACCGGACGACCCAGATGAGCCGGGTCCCGGTCGGTCTGGCCGTGCAAAATGGTATTGTCTTCCAGCAAGTGCACATACACGGCATAATCTTGATCGAGGGGGCGCAAGGTACGCCAGTCCAGCCACAGCGAGATTTTCTCATCTGGGCGTGCTGTCAGGCGGTCGATCTGGTAGTCGACCAGCTCGAAGGTGTCGCCGAAGGACTGTGGCAGGGGAGGCTTCCGGGACGGTTCGATGGCGCCTTGTAGGGTGTGATGCTCGGTGGGCTCGGCGGCGAAGAGCGAGACGATCATCCAGCCGACCGGAACCGCTCTTTCTTCAACGAAACGTTTGCCCTCAAGCTCATCTAACCAATCCGTCGAAGTCAATCCCAGCGCCGGGTCGCCCGACCGGATTATCCAAAGGCGGTTGCGCGTCCAGAGCGGATTGGCGACGACCTGGTTGGCAAAGTGGCTTTTGTTGTGATCGTTATCCAGGGTGTAATTGCCAAGTGTCAAGATGGGAGTATTGGAAGGGAACATACGCTTGGCATAATAATTGAGCGGCTTGACAATATATTCGTTCATGTCTTTGAACTGGAACAGGATGGCATCGTTGGCCTGCCAATCGTCCTCCACGACTTCGAGGGCCTGCCGGAAGTACCAGTTGCCGGGCAGTTTGATCGACCAGCCGGTGACAAGCGTGATGCTCCCAGCCACGATCAGCGCGGTCCAGCCTATCGGTTTGGGCAAAGTAGCCAGCAGGTAGCCGATCAAAATCGCCAGGCCGGGCAGTAAAAAGATCACCCGCCGGTCCATGAAGGACTGCACCCACAAGTTAGAAAGCAGCGCGAACCCCAGGCTGCCCAGCAGATAAACCAGCAGCAGCCCCAGTGGCCGGAGGGGAAATCGATCCCTGCTTTGTCTCGTCAGGACGATCAACCCAACCAAACCCAGGCCCAGCAGGGCGGCGTAGACATCGGCGCGGCCGGCTATCATAGTATCGAGGGTGCCCACAATGGTGGGCAGGTCGGTGGGAAAGGTGTTAGGAAAGATGATGGTCCCGCTTTGCTCATCGACTCCCTGAAGAGAAGTGACACGTTCCAGGGATGGTGAGACGCCGGAGGCATCATTGGTCTCAAAAGTGATATAGCCGGGGATCAGCGGGAGGAGGAAAAGCACAGCTGCAACCTGGATGACGATCCATTTTTGCAGGTCCTTCCAACGCCGGACGCCAATGACCAGGGCATGCAGGTTGAGCGCTAGGATGACGAAGGCCCCGTAATAGTGGGTATAGATCGAGGCAAAACTGGTCACGATCACGCCAATAGCATAGCGCTTCGATGAAGGGTGCGACCACCAACGCTCATAGAACAGCAGCAGTGCCATGGTCAGCATCAGCACCAGCCCGCGGATGTGCACCTGATGGACATGGTAGTGAATGAAGCCCATTGCGCCAAAGAGCAGCACCGCCGCCAGGCCGCCAAACGCTCGACGGGAAAAATCTACGGCGATTCTATAGACCAATGCGGCAGAGAGAGTTGCCGTCAGGACGGAGAAAGCCCGCAGTGCCAGATCGGTTTCGCCAACCGCCAGACTCCAACCCTTGAGCAGCACGAAGTAAAGCAAGGGCTGTGAGCCGCCTATTCGCCCCGTTTGCAGCAAACCTCTGAGGTAAACCTGAGCCACATTTGCCATATTGACTTCGTCCAGCCACAGGCTAAATCGGTTCAGACCGGGAATGACCATCAGCGCAAAAACGAGTACGGCCACTGTTCCGACTAACATGCGCTCGGTTGCCGATTCCGGGCCGGAAAAGATGGAGGCATTCCACCACCGGCGTAAAGATGCCCGCATTGCAAACTCCTGGATCGAAATCTCGCTCACATGACGTGAGTGAAAAGCGGCCATGAGTATAACAAACTGAGCGATCATTGGACAGCATGGCGGCTAATGAGTATGCTAGTACAGTTGGGCCTAAATAGGCCCAGAGTTAGAGTGCGCTTCTTGTCCAATGTATTTCAGGGCAAGCCACAACTATGGGGTTACTTACACACATCGAGGTACTGGTTTGTGTTTTTTCTGGATCAACGCGGAAAAGTGGGATTAGACTCAGACCCTAAAGTTTTTTCGCATTGAAGATCGGGAGATGGTTGATGACTCTGTGATGTGCGAGGGAGTTATTTGAAAACTGATTACTTTGACAATGCCAAGTTTTCCTGAGCAACCAGAATGGGCAGGAGAGGCTCCTTGTGCTTCAGAACGAAGGATCGACGAAGGATCGACGGATCTGGAAC
>JAFGMS010000458.1 GCA_016927375.1 Anaerolineae bacterium | reverse complement strand
GCATAAGTTCATCGCCAGATTAAGGCAATCTTCCCAACTGTATAAAGTACTTTGCGTTGCACTTCTCGACTGGATACAGATTTCCGCTGCAAAGTACTAGTGCATCGCTGCCTCAGGCAATTCCGGATCGAGCAGCATTAGTCCTATCACAGATTGCAATGCAACGAGGACGACAACTCCATCCGATTGTTACAGACACATTGCAATAAGCTGGTCTCATGGTCAAGCTGGTGTAATATACAAGTAAGTCCATTTTCGCGCAGATGTACCAGTTGTGTCTGCCAGGCCAAACCATCGATCTGCACAAGATGGAAAACCAGCGGAAGACTGCCGGCTTCCGCGAAGGTTAGCCAAAAGACCAGGGATAGCGATTTTGGACAGTTTGGTGCAAACCGAATTGACGCGCTTACAAAGCACTAATCCCATCGCCGCAAATATTGGTGCCCAAATCATTTTAGGGTCCATATCGCCAAAAACGCCGAAACAGGCAAGAGCGAGGAGTGCTTTTGCCTGTCTCATTTTTGGTCAGGCATGATGGCCATGCCATGTTCAAAATGTGGAAACATATCCTGTTTGGAGATCAAGAAGACTGTTTTTCACGTACCATGTGTTCGTATCATATTGGTATCCCATGACCAACATGCATCAGCTGCTTGGTAACCATGAAGCTATGATCGGTGTGCTAACAATCCATTCACATTGCTAGAGAGGACATATCGATGGAAATATGCACTCTGTGGGCAGATTCAAAGTGGTATCGTTGTGGCGTAATAGCCGCAGCACTTTACGCAACCCTGCGGCTATTGATCCACTTTGTCAGCCTGGAGTGGGCAGTGAGTCTCAGTGATTTAGCCATCTACCTGCTCGCCGCAGAGCGAGCAGTTGCTCATCAACCACTGTACCTGGTAAGCGAGTTAGCCACCGCTAGCAGTTTCCAGTACGCACCGGTGATCGCGGCACTGTTTGTACCATTGCTCTCACTGCCTGAAATAACCGTGAGCATACTGTTCTCCCTATTCCATGTGCTCATTTATATCTTGCTGATCTGGCGCTGGGACGTAATCCTACATCGTTGTGGGTTCGCCGCCGAAAGGCGTACACTGTGGGCTTTGCTACCGCTGACACTGGTATACGAGGTATTTTGGAGCGATATTGGCTATCTCAATGTCTACATTCTAATGCCCTTATTGGCCACCTTGTTGTTGGAGGCCATATTAGAGCAAAAGTGGATGAGAGCCACGGTGTGGCTCTCTATCATCCTTCCCATCAAACCATTCTGGGCCTTTCCGATTTTGTTGCCGGCATTGTTTCGCCGTTGGAAATTCCTTGCTGCCATGGTCGCAGCAGCGCTGGCGGTGTACCTGGCAACGATCTTGCTGACGTGCAGCCTATTCAGCGTTGATTATGGTCTGCAGGAATATGTAGCCTATTTTCAGTTCATCAACCAAATGAGTTCTGCCTTCGCTTGGCGGACTCTCAACGCAGGCCTGCTGCTGGGATACAACCATTCTCTGAAGCAAACCTTTGTGTATTTCCTGGGTGCGTCTCCGTTCACGCTAGGGCTAGTCACAGCGCTCAAGACGCTGTTATTGCTGCCACTAGCTTGGACGCTATTCAAACTATGGCGGCGCCCCCCCGGAAGCGTTCTGCCCCGCGTGCTCGACCTGTTTTTCGCGCTGTATCTGGGCATTTTTATCTGGCTGGATGTGGTGTGGGAAGTAGCACTGGCGCTGGTGCTGCTGGCTTGGTTATGGCCGCGCCTGAAGCGCGTAGAGAAGTGGGTAGCTGGCTTGGCCGTAATTCCACTTAGCCTTATGGATATCTGGCGGCTGCTCAGTTACCTAGCATTTGGCGATAGTATCATGACGGAACGTGGTGACATTCTCATCGATCCGTCTGCCTACGCACCTCTGATCTTACTGGAACTTGCAGCGTTGTATGGATTGACGTTGCTTGCTCTGTGGCGGGAGGAAAAAGAAACCCATGTCGAAGGTCAAGCATGAGATCTGCCCCAATTGCAGGGGGGGCGGGCAATCCATTGACCAACAGGAACAATGCGAGGCTTGTAGTGGCACTGGCACATCGCCAGCCTTGACCAGCCGGGCCGAGTTTATGGCCCTGCCGCGCGACGTGCTAGCTGAATTGGTGGGAGCCCGCAACATTGTTGTTTGCTTCCCGATCAATGGCACGCGACGGTGGTTTACCTTGGAACACGGTGGCAAAGCTGATTTCAACGAGAACTACATCGACACGATAGCTCGCCGACATGTCGAGATTTACAGGTTGTTCTTCGATCATGGGATGGACACACTGCTTACTCCCGTATTCGGCTCAGAGCTACTAAATCGGGGGGAAGAATATATGCAATTGGCCGCTGAAGGTCTATCGCAATTGGCTACCTCCCCCATTTTTACCAACTTTTATCGGGAGTGTGACGTGCGGGCCCGGTTTTACGGTGATTACCGCAGGTTCTTTGGTCCAACTCCTTATGCCTATTTGATTGATTTGTTTGATAGTGCTACAGCTGAAACCGCTGGACATAGCCGTTATCGCCTGTTGATCGGCGTGTGTGCCAACGACGCAACCGAGATGATCTCTGAGTTGTCAGTTCAGTACTTTCAGACCCACGGCTATGTACCTGAGCGACGAGCTTTGGTTGAGATGTACTACGGTGAATATATTGCACCAGTGAGCCTATTCATCGGTTTTAGTAAGTTCAATGTCTTCGATATGCCCCTGCTGGCTTTGGGGGATGAAGACTTGTATTTCACTGTCAGCCCTTCGCTTTACATAACGGAGCAGCAACTGCGCACGATTCTGTACGACCATCTCTTTGCACGACGCGTACCGGAACCAGATTATGCGGCATTGTCGCCTGAAGCCTGGGAGCGAATGCGAACTTCTTATCGCCGACATCGCAAGACCGTTTTGGGTATCGGGATGCTGCGTGATGGAATATGGTATCCGCTACTGGTTGATGAACCTGTTCGAAAGACTTGAGTTGCTATGCATCTACACAAAGAAATCAAACATCTTGTGAAAGATATTGGCCCTGGATACAAGATATCACGGTCTGCCTATGACACGGCCTGGGCAGCTCGTTTGGGGCAGATCGACAGATCCTTAGCGGAACAGGCATTGGATTGGCTGGCTGAACATCAACTGGAGGACGGCAGCTGGGGAGCTGATTGGCCCTTCTATTACCATGATCGCATCGTCTGTACATTGGCAGCTATGACTACGTTGGTTCAATATGGTCATCGGGTCCGTGACCAGCATATGATTGAGCGAGGCCAGCAGGCATTGGAGAAGATAACCAGCAATGCGACCCATGGACTAGCAATAGATCCCTGTGGCGCAACAATCGCTTTTGAGCTGATTGCGCCTATGTTGGTGGTAGAAGCGGAAGCGTTGGGCTTGCTGAAGAATCAGAAGGAACGTATCTTGGGACGGTTGGGACATCTGCGTGCCATCAAACTTAAAAGATTGAAAGGGATCAAAATCAACCGTTTTGTTACAGCTGCTTTTTCAGCGGAGATGGTAGGATCATGGGGCACTGACCACTTAGATCAAGATTCTCTTCAGGATGCCAATGGCTCGGTGGCTTATAGCCCCGCGGCTACCGCTTTCTATGCCTTGCATATGAAGCCCGGAGACGTAGCCGCATTGAGTTATCTGCAACGCTTCAGTGTTGACGGTGCGTTGCCATACGTGGCACCTATTGATGGGTTTGAGTTAGGATGGTCACTGTGGAATCTAACGCTAGGCAATAGAATAGATGATGAAATAGCAATTCTTAACCGACCCCATCTCGATTTTTTGGCGCGGACCTGGAAAAAAGGAGAAGGCATTGCCGCAGCTATTGGCATCGGTTTCGTTGATAGCGACGCTGTCGCCATTGTGCATGAAGTATTGGGGCGGATGGGCTATGCAACGGACATCGAAGCGCTGCTGCGTTATGAAGAGGATGATTGTTTTCGGTGTTATGAACTTGAAGCCAACCCTTCTATTGGAGCGAATGTGCATATTCTAGGAGCGCTTCGCCAGGCTGGTCTTGAAGTTCAGCATCCTGCCATACGAAAAATCTTGTCTTTCCTGCGCGGATCTTCTGATACATTCTGGTTCGATAAATGGCACATCTCACCTTATTATGCCACTGCACATGCTATCATTGCCTGTGCCGGCTACGCTGATAATATGGTGCACAAGGCAGTGGATTGGATACTCGACTCTCAGAATGATGATGGCTCGTGGGGATACTATGGTGATCCTACCGCCGAAGAGACAGCTTATTGCTTGCAGGCTCTCGCGATCTGGGATCAGTGTGGTGGCTCAGTGTCACACAAAACACTTGAAGCTGGGAAGTGTTGGCTCATGGACCATGCTGAACCTCCTTATCCTCCTTTGTGGATCGGCAAGTGTCTGTATACTCCCGAACTGCCTGTGCGCTCGGCTATTTTGAGTGCTTTGCAGTTGGTGACGTAACTCTCGCAGCTTTGCAGTCCGCTCGCCTGTTGTAGGAGACATAGCTGTTCCTGTAGCATGGCTTGCGCTAAAAAGAAAATGGGGTGAGCACTATCACTGGTCACTGGAAAAGATCGAGGCTGTATCGTTTTCTGTTGGTCACAGCCTCGGTATATGCCACAGCCATGTTAGCTCTAACCATTGGTATGCATGTGGCTGGCATTCCCCAAGCCGGACTGGACTTGTCAATCTATCTGCGCGCTGCAGAACGCCTATTGGCCCAAGAAAGCTTGTGTCGTTGGGATGAGCTTGCTAACATTGCCTACTATTAGTATTCACCGACCTTCGCGTTGGCATGTGCTCCCTTACTATTTCTGCCATGCCCCATTATCGTGTTAGATATAGTATGGGAGGCAACTCCAGGAGTTGTCATTTGTTAGCAAGTTACACAAGCAAAACGGTCAGAACCTTGCTATTTTTGTGCATTGTGCCATATAGTTTATCGATGTTAGCGATTGTTGCCAGCTATTTTGTACCGATTGAAACAGAGTATCCTGTTTTGGATCCCAATGTGTATGTCCCATTGGTAATGCTGGTCATAGTTTTCTCCTATGTCCTTTTGCTCTACCGGATTTTTCCGAGTGTAAGGAAAGCCGTGCGATGAAATTACTCCGCCTGCTAGAAACTTCCATGACTCCGTCTGACAATCAACGCCGACAACGGATTATGAATATCCTGCTGCTAGGCTTAATTCTGCTGGTAGCTGTTATGGTAGTTTATGGCCTGCAATTCTTGTTCTATACCCCACTAGATGTATGGTTGGAAACAGCTGGCCAGCCGGTTCTGCTCGGCGTAGTCCTCTTCGTAGGACTTATACCTGTACTGTGGCTAAATCGTCATCGGCCCAAACTGGCAGCGCAGATTTTCACCGCACTATTCACCTTGGCCCTGATGTTCAGTGATCGCCCCCAGGAGATTGTCACTGGGCGGGTACTGTTTTTACTGACAACACCGATTGTTTTTGCGGCTCTGATTATTGGCAGCCGCTGGGCCTGGATCCTGGCCTCGTTGATAAATGTGCTGCTTTTGAGCTTGGCTGTGGTGAACGATCTAGACTTAGCCGAGGTTGTGGTGAACGGGCTAGGATTGTATTTCATTGCATTGGTGGCGTGGCTGACAACGCGTAGCTTGGAGCAATCCATCAGCGAATTGTGGGCACTTAATACAGAACTCGACCACCGCGTGGCCGAACGCACATGTGAATTGAATGAGTCCCTCGCCCGCGAGCAGGCCGAGGCCGCCAAGACCCAGGCCGTCATCACCAGTATCGCTGAGGGCGTCGTTGTGTTTGACACAGACGGCAAAGCCACCGTTGCCAACCCGGCCTTTCCTATCTTATTGGGGCTTGACCAAAATACGATCCTCGGGCACAGTTTTGAGGAATTGACGCATGAGAACCTGCCGGACGAAGAGCGCGAGGCGGCTCTCATGCAGATGAAGAAGAGCACATCCTCCCAGGACCCCAATGATGCGCTCCCATTCACCCGCTTCCAGTGGCGCGAAAAGACCCTCCTGGTTAGTTTCGCCCCCATGCGCGACCAGGATACCAGGGAGATTCTCGGCACTGTGGCAGTATTCCACGATTTCACCCACGAGGCCGAAGTGGAAGCCATGAAGGACCGCTTTCTCTCCATGGTCTCGCACGAATTGCGCACCCCGCTCAACGCCATCCTCGGTTTTGCCGACATGCTGCTCGAATCGGTCTATGGGCCGCTTAACGACAACCAACGGGGTGTAGTCGCGCGCATTCTCTCCAACTCCCACCGGCAGTTGGGCATCGTCAACGACCTGCTCGATCGTGCCCAGATGGAAGCCGGCCGTCTGATACTCCGCAGCACGCCGTTCTCACCTGCCGCCCTGTTGGATGAGCTGTCCGGAGTGATGAGCACTATCGCCAAAGCCAAGCACCTGGAGCTGGTCACCCACCTGGAAGACGGCGTGCCGGCCACGCTCCACGGCGACCAGCAGCGGCTGCACCAGATCCTGGTCAACCTGGTGACCAACGCCATCAAGTTTACCGACAAGGGTGTCATCGGCGTACGCTTGTACCGCCCCGACCCGGCACATTGGGCATTAGATGTGGTCGATACCGGCAAAGGCATTTCACCGGAGGCACAGAAATTCATCTTCGATCCTTTCCGGCAGGTAGATGAGACCGCCACCCGCACCCACCGCGGGGTGGGGCTCGGCTTGTCAATTGTGAAAGATTTAGTATCCTTGATGAAAGGGGAGATCAAACTGACAAGCACCCCGGGAAAAGGTAGTACCTTCACTATCACACTCCCACTGGTGCAAGCGCCGGAAAAGGAGAGCACTCCATGAGCAAGCCCTTGGCTCTGATTGTCGAAGACAACGAGGATCTGACCGTCATTTTTTCCAAAGCTCTCGAGGCTGCCGGCTATGCTACAGAGGTGATGATGGAAGGCGACAAGGCCTGGAACCGCTTGGAGACCACCCAGCCGGCCCTGGTTGTGCTTGACCTGCATCTGCCCAATCTGTCAGGGCTGGATATTTTGCGCCGGCTGCGCGCTAACACCAACGGCCACTTTGGTAACATCGTTGTCCTGGCCATTTCGGCCGATGCCCGCATGGCCGAGCTGGCAGAAGAAGATGCCGACCTGGTGCTGGTCAAACCCATCACCTTCAGCCAGCTGCGCGACCTTTCCTCGCGTTTTCGCGCACGCGTGCCCGAATAAGCTTTGCCCTCGTTCCTGCGCCCTCCATAGGAATGCACAAGGAGCGACTCTGCTACCAGACACAAGACAGCACCAACCTCTCAGCTCTCACCCTAAACAGGGGCCACATCGCACATTCACCATCTCACTTCACAGCTCAACCAACAACTACCCTGCGTCCTGGCTGGTCATATCCTCCCCATATCCTCCCCATATCCTCCCCATAT